>NZ_JAAQQT010000627.1:0-22199 GCF_011742065.1 Aquabacterium sp. A08 | reverse complement strand
TGTTCGCCACCGCCGCTCTGGCCACCGCCGCCGGTGCCCAAACCATCGACAACTGGCGCAACGGTTCCGGCGACCTGGTCTGGAAGAACGGCACCAACGAACTGTGCTGGCGCGACGCCAACTGGACCCCCGCCACCGCCGCCCAAGGTTGTGACGGCGCCATCGTGCCCGCTCCGGCACCCGCTCCGGCCCCGGCTCCGGTGGCCGCCCCGGCCCCCGCTCCGGCCCCGGCGCCCGCTCCGGCTCCTGCCCCGGTGGCCGCTGCCAAGGTGACCTACGCCGCCGACGCCTTCTTCGACTTCGACAAGGCCGTGCTCAAGCCCGAAGGCAAAGCCAAGCTGGACGACCTGGCCAGCAAAGTCAGCGCTATCAATCTGGAAGTGATCATTGCTGTGGGCCACACCGACGCCACCGGCGCCGACGCCTACAACCAGGCTTTGTCGGTGCGTCGCGCCGAAGCCGTGAAGGCTTACCTGGTGAGCAAGGGCATCGAAGCCAACCGCGTGTACACCGAAGGCAAGGGCGAAGCCCAGCCGGTGGCCGACAACAGCACCCGTGCCGGTCGCGCCAAGAACCGCCGCGTGGAAATCGAAGTGGTGGGCACCCGCGCCAACTGATCGGTTGCACACCCGTTTCCAAAAAACCGCGCTTCGGCGCGGTTTTTTGTGCCCGCAGCTTTCGTGGACATAATCCAGCCATGGACAAAACCCTCAATGCCGACCCGGCCGAACTGGCCAAGTTTTCTGAACTCGCGCACCGCTGGTGGGACACCGAGAGCGAGTTCCGTCCGCTGCACCAGATCAATCCGCTGCGGCTGGACTGGATCGATCGCCAGGTGGCGCTGGCCGGCCGGCAGGTGCTGGACGTGGGTTGTGGCGGCGGCATCCTGGCCGACGCCATGGCCCGCAAAGGCGCCCAGGTGCTGGGCATTGACCTGGCCAGCAAGGCCCTGAAGGTGGCCCAGTTGCACGCGCTGGAGGCCGAAACCCCCAACGTGAGCTACCGCGAAGTCAGCGCCGAGCAGCTGGCCGAGGAGCGTCCAGGTCAGTTCGATGTGGTGACCTGCATGGAAATGCTGGAACACGTGCCCGACCCGGCTTCGGTCGTGCGCGCCTGCGCCACCCTGGTCAAGCCCGGCGGCTGGGTGTTTTTCTCCACCCTCAACCGCAACCCCAAATCGTTTTTGTTCGCCATCGTGGGCGCGGAGTACGTGTTGCAACTGCTGCCCAAGGGCACGCACGAGTACGCCAAGTTCATCAAGCCCAGCGAACTGGCGGGCCACTGCCGCGCCGCCGGGCTCGACCTGCAGGCCACCCGGGGCATGGAATACAACCCCCTGACGCGGCGCTACTGGCTCAGCGGCGACACCAGCGTGAACTACATGTTCTCCACCCGAAAGGCCGAGGCATGAGGTTCGCCGGTGTGCGTGCGGTGCTGTTCGACCTGGACGGTACCCTGATCGACAGTGCCCCGGACCTGGGTTATGCCGCCGACCTGATGCGGGTGCAGCGCGGCCTGCCGTCCTTGCCGATGGAGCGTTACCGCCCCTTGGCCGGTGCCGGCGCCCGGGGCATGATTCAGGTGGCCTTTGGCCATGGCCCCGACCACCCGGAATTCGAGGCGCTGCGCCAGGAATTTTTCGACAACTACCAGGCATGCATGACGCGCAGCACCCGGGCCTTTGACGAGGTACCGGCCATGCTGGACGGCCTGATCCGCCAGGGGCTGGCTTGGGGTGTGGTGACCAACAAGTCCGAGCGCTTCGCCCTGCCCCTGACGGCCGGCATGCCGTTGTTTGCCACCTCGGCCACGGTGGTGGGGGGCGACACCACGCCGCACCCCAAGCCTCATCCGGCGCCGTTGTGGGAGGCCGCACGGCGCATGGGCGTGCCGCCCGAGGCTTGCGTGTACGTGGGCGACGACGAACGGGACATCGTGGCTGGCAAAGCTGCGGGCATGCCCACGGTGGCCGCGTGCTACGGTTACCTGGGCGTGCAAACCGATGTGGGTGCCTGGGGCGCCGACGCCGTGATAGAAAATCCGCTCGACCTCTTGAACTTCCTGCAATTGCCTTAAACTAACCACCACTGGGGCTGCATTGGTTTCGACGTGGGTTCGGGCACGCAGCAGGGCATGTCGAGGTTCTGTCACCTCGTAAAACCGCAGAAAAAAACTAACTGCAAACGACGAACGTTTCGCACTCGCCGCTTAATCCGGTGAGCCTTGCAACAGTTGGCCGATGGGCTGGGTGAGGGGGGTCGCAAGACCGTCCTGACTGCAAGGGAACTTACATGGGCTGGCCGTTGGGCGGGCAACTTGCTCGGCGGTGAGACTTTAGGTTGCTGGTTGGGCTGGCAGCGTGTCGCTGTGCGGCTGGTCCGACGAGATCAAACCAGACGACTACACATGTAGAACTGCGCGAAGAAGGCTTGCGGACGGGGGTTCAAATCCCCCCAGCTCCACCAATACCCTGTTTAAAGGCCGCTAGGAATGACCACCTAGCGGCCTTTTTCATTGGGAAATCAAGGCTTAACCCGGCAGGGATGGATAAAGACAGCCATTGACAGGCAGAGCGTGAGCGGGGAACATATCGGGGAACAAAACCCTGTTTACCCCGGTGGCCGGGGAACAATCACCCCGGGGAACACCAATGCTGACCGATGCCCAGTGCCGAAACGCTACTTGCCCACCAGAGAAGAAACGGGCGCGACTGACTGATTCGGCTGGGCTGTACCTGGAGGTTTCCCCTGCTGGTTCAAAACGCTGGTTTCAAAAAATCTACCGGGATGGCAAGGAAACCCGGCTGGCGCTGGGAAGTTACCCCACGGTGGGCCTGACGGCGGCACGGCGGGCACGGGACGCGGCGAAGCTGCAAAAGGCTGAAGGCACCGACCCCATTCAAGCCCGGAAGGTGGAAAAGCTCAAGGCGGTGAATCCAGCGGGTGACACCTTCAAAGTGGTGGCCCTGGAGTGGTACGACAAACAGGCCCCCCATTGGAGCGAAGCCCACGCGGTACGGGCCAAACGCCAGTTTGAGCGCGATCTGTTTCCCTGGCTGGGGGATCGACGGTTGGCAGACATTGAGCCGGTGGAACTGTTGGCAACACTTCGCAAGGTGGAAGAACGCGGCGCAGTGGAAACGGCAGACCGAGGCATGATGCTGGCGCGGCAGGTGTGGCGCTACGGGGTGGCCACGGGCCGGGTGAGCCGGGACATTACGGCAGACCTGAAGGGGGCATTGCAACCCTACCGAGGCAAACACTTTGCTGCGATTACAGACCCGGTGCGGTTGGGTGAACTGTTGCGGGCGATCAAGGGTTACAAGGGCGGGCCTATCGTTCGGGCGGCGCTTCAATTGGCACCAATGCTGTTTCAACGCCCTGGTGAGCTACGGGGTGCGGCGTGGGCCGAGATCGACCTAGAGGCGGCGCTGTGGACGATTCCGGCGGCACGGATGAAGCGAAGCAAGGACGGCAAGGAAAACGGTCAACCCCACCTTGTGCCTTTGCCCACCCAGGCGGTGAACCTGCTTAAAAACCTGAAGCCTTACACCGAAAGCACTGGTTTGGTGTTCCCCGGTGAGCGCCAGCGGGACAAGCCTATTTCAGAAAACAGTGTGCGAACGGCGCTGATTGCGATGGGCTACACCCCGGACATTCAGACATGGCACGGATTCCGGGCCACGGCGCGTACGCTGCTGGCCGAAGTGCTGGAGTTTGACCCGCTGTTGATTGAGGCGCAACTGGCCCACGCAGTGCGCGATGCCAACGGGCGGGCCTACAACCGAACCACCTACCTTAAGCAGAGGCAGGACATGATGCAGCGGTGGGCAGACTACCTGGACAGGCTGGCCGCTGGTGCCGATGTGATTCAAATTAAGGTGGCTTGATGCGAATCGAAAAAACATGGTTTTTATTGCCTTTGATCTTGGCGTTGAGCGGTTGTGCGACTCACTACACTGATAGTGCTATTGAAGAGCCATACGGGTTTTTTTCTGGTGTTTGGCATGGACTTATCTTTCTTTTTTCGGTTTTGGCAAATATCGTTTCATGGTTTTTTGGGCTACTTGGAGTCAATTTTCTTGATTCCATTGGAATCATTGGTAGGCCAAACACTGGGCTTTGGTATTACATAGGTTTTGCTTTGGGAGTAATGGGCGCTGCTGGAGGTTCAGGGCGGTAGTAGTTGCGAGCCACGCCTAGCCCCCGGCTGATCACCGCGGGCGAACACCGGGACTCCCTGACCCGGCGGCGCTGGCTTCTTTTCAGGGGCGGGACAGGGACGCTATGACCGATCTATTGCATACGGCCAAAAATAGGGCCGAAAAGCTACTCAATCGAGAGCCGGAAGATGAGCAAGAAGCTAGGGCCTTGGAAATTTATCGGCATTTGGTCGTAAGCCTTTTTGATGTTGTAAGCGATGAGGATTACGACACATACACGGCAAAGCTCGACTCTCTCATAAAAAGCAATCTGGATTCTGAGTCCATATGGGCTTTTGTTGATCTGATTTCTGAAATGCGTGGCCCCATCGCTATAGGTGCAGAGGTTGAGCGGGGAGTGAACGCCCATCTAAGCGCATCAAGCTCACAAAAGGCTGGGAAGCGCCATAGAGAAAACCACGCTATGAAGCAGGATGTTTTCAACTGGCTGGATGCAAATCCACCGAAGCCGAGAGGGATGGACGCGGCGGCCACGGCCATTTTCGAGAGCAAGCTAGTACCTATCAAATCCTGGCGTACTGCCCGTGATTGGGTTGGTGAGTGGAAGAAACTACGCTCTGCTGGCACAGCGTAGGTCCTGCTGGCAGACGGACTACAAAGGCGCTTTACCAATGTAGAACATAAGCACATCCCAACTTCATACAAGGATGTGCACCGATGGCAATCATACGAATCGAAGCCTGTAAGGCAGAGGCGGGTTACCGCAGTAACGCATCAATTTACAACAACGTCCGCGCTGGGACTTGGACTGAACCCGTCAAGATTGGAGAGCGATCAAGCGGCTGGCCAGATTACGAAGTCAAAGCCATTTGCGCTGCACGCATTGCAGGGCAGACGGATGACGAAATCCGCGAACTGGTGAAGCGCCTGCACGCCAAGCGCACCGAGTTGCTGCAAGCAATCTGAGAGGGGTGGACATGACGATCAACACCACCCCAAAAGAAAAGCCCGCCGGGGACTGCAATCCCACGGCAGGCACGATCAACGATCTGGATTTTCCCACCGGACAACGGCCCCGTAAAGCCTTTGAAACCCTGCGGGCGGCGTTTGCTATTCAAGGCCATGCACTGCACCGGACTGACCCGACAGACGGCCCCGTGGCCTATTGGGTTGAACGCTGGGGGATGGTTCGTAACCTGTCTACTTTAGATGACGCCCTGGAATTTCTGAAGCAGATCGGGGGGCGCGCATGACAGACCCCATTGAACAATTCCGCGCGGCGATCCTGGCCGCTGGCCTGACCCCACCGGATGAAATCAACCCCGACGGCCAACTGTACCGATTCAGTAGCAATGGGCGGCGCGGTGACGATTCGGGTTGGTATGTCCTGCACTTGGACGGCGTACCCGCTGGTGCGTTTGGTTGCTGGCGACAGGGGTTTACTCAACAGTGGTGCAGTAAGTCCCAGGACACCATGACCGAGGCCGAACGCCAAGCCCACCGGCAGCGCGTGGAGGCCATGCGCCAGCAACGGGAAGCAGACGTAGCCCAGCGCCAGCAACAGGCCGCACAAGTGGCGGCGCAACGCTGGAATGCAGCGACCCCAGCAACTGAGGAGCACGCCTACCTGAACGCCAAGGGAGTGAAAGCCTACGGTGTGCGTGAAGCCGACGACGGTGCTCTGCTGGTGCCCATGCGCGATGCAGACGGCAAGCTTTGGAATGTGGAGCGCGTCAACCCGCTGGATACCAAAGACAAGAGAGGATTGCCCGGGGGTAAGCGATCAGGCCTTTATCACTCCATTGGCAAGCCTGAAGGCGTGCTGGTGATCTGTGAAGGCTACGCTACGGGCGCGTCCATCCATGAGGCCACGGGGCACGCGGTGGCGGTGGCTTTCAATGCGGGCAACCTGTTGGCAGTGGCCCAATCCCTGCACCAGAAGTACCCGGCGTTACGTTTGATCGTTGCGGCTGATGACGATAAAGAAACCGGAAATAACCCGGGTTTGACGAAGGGCGCGGAAGCTGCACGGGCGGTTGGTGGCTGGTTGGCGGCACCCAAGTTCCCTGCGGACTTGCCATTCAAGGCCACGGATTTCAACGACCTGCACGCCCTGGAGGGGTTGGCTGCGGTGAAAGCCGGGGTTGATGCGGCGCAACCTGTGACGGCTGAGACATTCCCCCCACTGCCCGAAGCTGGGGCAGTATGGGGTGACCCTGTGCCTTTGCCGGATGCTTTGCCAACGGTGGCCCCCTTTGACCCCGAACTGTTGCCCGAGGCTTTGCGCGGCTGGGTGGCTGATATTGCCCACCGGATGCAGTGCCCCCCGGACTTCACGGCGGTGGGTGCAGTGGTGGCCATTTCCAGCTTGATCGGGGCGCGTGCCGTGGTCAAACCCAAAGCCCGCGACGATTGGGCCGTGGTGCCGAACCTGTGGGGCTTGATCGTCGGACGCCCAGGCGTGATGAAGTCACCGGCACTGTCTGAGGTGATGAAGCCTTTGCACCGACTTGAGGCAGCAGAGCGCGAACTGTGGCAGGCAGAACATGACGCTTGGGAACTTGATTGCAAGGTGGCGGAATTGGCCGCTGATGCAAACAAGAGCAAGGCAAAGGGATTGGCCAACAAAGACCCCAAGGCCGCGCGCGCGCTGCTGGAGCCGACCGAAACCCCCGAAGAACCGAAAGCGCGACGCTATGTTGTCAACGACGCCAGCGTGGAGAAACTGGCCGACCTGCTGACTGTGAACGAATGGGGCTTGCTGGTGTACCGCGACGAATTGCACGGGTTGCTGTGCAGCATGGACAAGCAAGGGCAGGAAGGTGCCAGAGGTTTCTATCTGACCGGCTACGACGGCAACCAAGGCCATGCGGTTGACCGGATCGGACGCGGTGAAAGCTATGTGAAAAGGGTGTGTCTTGCCATGTTGGGCGGTATTCAACCCGGCAAGGTGCAGACCTACGTTCGGGACGCGGTGGCAGGCGGTGCAGGCGACGACGGCCTGCTGCAACGCTTTGGGTTGGCGGTGTGGCCGGACATTTCCCGGGAGTGGTGCAAGGTTGATCAAAGGCCTGACGCTCCATCGAAACAGGCAGCATGGGCAGTGTTTGAGAGATTAAACAAACTGCAACCTGTGAGCGATACCGACCCCCAGGAGTGGCGATTCACTCCCGAAGCGCAAGCCCTGTATTGGGAATGGGTGGAGCCGTTCGAGACCGAGATTCGCGGCGATGAACTTCACCCGGCGCTGGTTTCCCACCTGAGTAAGTACCGCAAGCTGATTCCGGCGCTGGCGCTGATATTTGCTTTGGTGGATACCCCCGACAGTGGGAGCTTGATCCATGAACGCGAACTACTGCGGGCACTGGCATGGGCGGACTACCTGCGAAGCCATGCGGAACGGATGTACGCGGCGGCGGTGATCCCGGAAACCACCGGGGCGCAAACCCTGCTGACCAAGATCAAGACGGGCAAGTGGTGCGACGGCGACGGGGTGCTGCTGGAGAGTTTCACTCCACGGCTGGTGGCTGTGAAGCATTGGGCTGGGCTGACCACGCCTGATGCTGTTCGGAAAGTGGCGGACTTGCTGACCGACTACGGTTGGTTGGCACGGGAGACGGTGCAATCCGGCGATGTGAAAGGCCGGGGTAGACCCAGCGACCGCTACCTGATCCACCCCATGCTGTTGAACGGAGGTGCATGATGGCCGGTTGGTTGGCGCGACTGAAAAGCGAAAAGACCACCGACACCTGCGCTACGGAAACTACAAAAACACCCCCAAACGAGGACAAAGGGGTTTTCGTAGGTTTTGTAGCGTCCCCCCTGGCACCTTTTCAAAAAAGCGGGGCTGATGATCTGGTGGCTGAGGCAACCCACACGGTCGCAGCGAATGACAGCAAAGTGGCAGCACCTGCGCCAGCGTCAGACCCCGACCTATGGTGTTGGCCTGCATCCCCGGCGATGAACAGCGGCGAGATCGATCTGTTCCTGAAACGGTTGGAGCGCTTCACCGACAAGGGCTTGATCGTTCCGGCTGCTGAGGCACTGGCCGACAAGTTGGTGCAGCGTGACCGTGAAGGCGATGACCGGAGGTTGTGCCTAGAGTGTGCCTACCTGCAAGGCTTCAACTATTGGCGCTGTGGCAACTGGCAAACGGCGGAAGTTGTACGGGCTGGGCTGGTACCTGATCTGGTGATGATGTTGCAGCGGTGCCCAGGCTTCCGGCTGACACCATAAAAAAGGCTGGAAAAGGCGGAGTCGTTACTTACGGGCGGATACGGTCAAGCGAGTTTCTTGAGTCCCTAAAAAGGCCGATTCGTTGTGCATCTACCACGGTGGGTCGAGTGGATGCAAACGGTATGATCTGGAGTTGTGACGATGGCCTGAAAACGAGGGTATCAAGACCTAAACCGGGGAACAAATCGGGGAACGATTAGATAAGTCAGTTGAAAAACAATCATATAAATCAATGACTTACATTGATGATTCAGTAGACCCCAGCGCAACCGAAAAACCCCTTGAGAAATCAAGGGGTTTTTCTTTTGAGCGCGCATTTTCCGTAGATTGGCAAGCTGTCACCGCCTGCCCGTGTGGAGCGCCAAGCCGCGTCGGCGTCGGCCGTGGATCACGCGCCGAAAGACAGCGCGCCCGGAGGCAAGGCACGGCCCAGGGCGTTGCTCAGCACCGTGTAGTGCATGGTTTCGTCGGCGGCGAGGCGGGCGGCCACTTTGGCCAGGTCACGGTTGCCCAGGGACGGTATGACGCTCAGGTAGGCGTTGGTGGCCCCCAGTTCCAGCCGCGCCGCCAGGTCCAGCACATCGGTCTGGTTTTTCAGGGCGCCAGCGTTCAAGGCCTGAGCGTATTCGTCGAGTTTTTTCGCGGTCACGGGCGTGCCACCCAGCTTCTGGATGGTGGCGACCAGTGCATCGCGGTGGGTCTTGTGGTGGCCCTGGAACTGCACTGCCACGTCCAGCACGTGCTTTTGCAGCAGGCCGCTGCCCGCGCCCAACTGGTAGGCGTTGATGGCCTCGTGCTCCAGACCGAGGGCCACGTTGAGGATGCCCACGTCGTTGGCGACGTCGGCTTTCATGCCTTGGGCCATGGCGTCCTGGCCGGCGAGCAGGGCCACGGCCACGGCCGACAGGGCACCGCTGCGGCCCAGAAAGTTGCGGCGCGAAGAGGCGACTTCGAGTTGGGCATGGGGTGTGTGGATCATGGTGCTTCCTTGAAAGGGTGGATCGGATGGGGCGGTGTGGACGGTGCCCACACAACCGATACGCGACCGCCCGGCCTGCGGTTGCATGCCCGAGTGGGTCAGGGGGGCTTGTGAGGGCCAGGCATCCGTTTTCGCCTGCGCTGCGTGCGGGGCGGGCCCGTGGCGATCAGGCGGGGCAGAGGGCCGCTGGGGCGGGGCCGCTGTGCACCCGGTTGCGGCCGCTGGATTTGGCGTGGTACATGGCCGCATCGGCCTGGGACAGCAGGGTGGTGGTGTCGGGGCAGGATGCGCCCGCTTCGGCCACCCCGACGCTGATGGTGACCTGCAGCGTGGTGCCGTGCATGGGCACCGCGATGGCTTGCATGGCCAGGCGCAACTTTTCCGCGATCTGCAGCGCGTCGTGCACGGCTGTACCGGCGAGCAGCACCCCGAATTCCTCCCCGCCCAGGCGACCGCACAGGTCGGCCTCGCGCAACGCCGACTTGAGCCGATGCGCCACGGCTTGCAGCACCCGGTCGCCCGCGGCGTGGCCGTGGGTGTCGTTGATTTGCTTGAAGTGGTCGATGTCCACCAGCAGTGCGCACAGGGGCAAGCCGTGGCGGCGGGTGTAGGCGAACACCGTGTCGGCCTGTTCCTGGAAGGCGCGGCGGTTGTTCAGCCCGGTCAGTTCGTCGGTGCGGGCGGCGTTGCTGGCGATGCGGTGCTCGATCTCCAGTTCACGGCGCAGCCGCAGCAGCGATTGCAGCGCGTCCGACAGTTCGCGGGTGGCGCGCACGACGAAGGCAGAAAACGCCAAGGTGGTCAAGGCCAGCAGCCGCTGTTCGCTGCCGGGTCCGGCCAGCAGCCACAGCGTGGTGGGCAGCAGCACCAGCCCCACGGCGGCCAGCGTCATGGAGCGGTAGGCCGAGTAGGCCGAGATGGCGCTGCCGGCCATGCCGATCGCAAAAAACAGGGTGATGACTTGCGACAGCAGGTTGTCGCGGGACATGAGCAGAAACGCACCGACGCCCCAAGCCCCGGCCGTGAACACCAGGGTCGCCCAGTACACACCTTCCCAGCGGGCCGGGGTGCGGTGCTGGGGGGCGCTGCGGTGGTAGGCCCAGAACAGGCCGAGGCGCACCACGCCGGCCAGGCACAGCGTGACGAGCCACGGCGCGATGACGCCTGTGTTGCCCAGGTCGTGCTGCAACCAGGACAGCGCCAAGGCCGCCCCCACGCTGCCAAACGTGGCCAGGAAGGACTGGCGGAACAGGAGTTGCAAGCGGTCGGTGCGCACCTGCATGGCAACCGACCCGCGGGCGGTGTGCTCGGGTGTGGGGGACGAGCGGGTCATGGTGGCGGCGCTGGGCTGGGGCAATGCTGCATCATACGGGCGCCCGGTACAGTCTGTCAGCACGAGGGTGACGCCCGCGGACCGCTGGCCTGCTGCATACTGTCTGGCTATGAACCCTGTCTTGTCCATCGACCCCTGCGAGGTGCTGATCAAAGCCATCCGTGCCCAGGGTCCGGGTGGGCAAAACGTGAACAAGGTGGCCACGGCGGTGCAACTGTTTTTTGACATCCGAGCCTCGTCGCTGCCGGAGGATGTCAAGGCGCGCTGTCTGGCCCTGGCGGATCAGCGCATCACCCAGGAGGGGGTGGTGGTCATCAAGGCGCAGTCGCAGCGCACCCAGGAACTGAACCGGCTGGAGGCCCTGCGCCGCTTGCACGACCTGATCGCGCAGGGATTGCGGCCGCCGCGCATGCGCCGCCCGACCCGGCCCACCCGTGGCTCGCAGCAGCGGCGGCTGGCCGGCAAAGCCCAGCGGGCCACGATCAAGGCCGGTCGCGGCCGGGTGTTGTAGCCGCCCTGGTAGGGGCCGGCTTGGGCCCGCTGGGGGCGGTTCCGATCCAGGCGCGGTCGTGCCCACCGGCGGTTCTGGCCTGGGGCAGGTGAACTGCCTAGCGCAAGGGGTGTGCGACACGCCGGATGAGCGCCATGTCGCGGTCCTGGAGCGCCGTGGGCATTTCATTCCGCATCGGGGTTCTCCGGGCGCAGGGGACGCGGGGTAGGGGTTGGCCGCACGCCGGCACGGCGCTGCAGTCGGCTGCACACGCCCCAGAGGCGGTCCAGCAGGCTGGCCATGAGCCATTGAACACGGGTGGTGGCCGTGTGCCAGCCGGCGTTGCCGCCTTGAGTGGGTCGGTGCCACAGCGCCGGGGCTGCCCCGCCAGGGTCGTAGGTGGTATCGCCCGGCCGGGGCGGGTGGCCCGAGGCCCGACCCCGCCCACCCACGTCGCTCGGATTGGGCGCTGAGACGGGGTAATGGGTGCGCCACGGGTGCAGATCGACCGGGGGGCGGCGGGTGAGGGCGGCGTCCGACGGTTTGCCGCGGTTCCAGTGTGCCTGGCTCTCGAAGACGGTGCCCTCATCGGTGATGCCGGTGGTGCGCAGCCGCGGGTCACACGTTTCTGGGCTGTTGTGGGGCATGGGGCTGCTCAGGGGGCTTTGGTCGTGGGCTACAAGCATTTTGCCCCATCGACCCGGTGGCAATGCGGCGTTGGCGGTGTTGTACCGCCGCTTCTGGAGCACGACCAGGGGTCAGGCGTCGTCAGTCACAGGCCAGACCACCCGCGTCCAGCGCTGGCGGACGCACCAGGTCTTGGTCGATGCCCATGACCTCGCTGGCACGCTCCACCGCCTGCCACAGCGCGGCGGGCATGCCCAGGATCGCCTCCGGCGAATCGGCTTGCGCGATCCAGGCCCCGATCTGCCGGTGCTGCTCGGGGGTCAGCAGCGCCAGGTGCAGCATTTCGTCAATCGTCTTCATGCAGTGGGCTTTCGTTGTCCCTGGACAGAGTTCACTTGAGCTGCAGGGACAACGGTGACGATGAAACCGCAGCCCAACCCTGAAAAACAAAACGGGTTACAGACTTGTGATCTGTAACCCGTTGTTTTTTATGGTCGGCGTGGCGGGATTCGAACTCGCGACCCCTTGCACCCCATGCAAGTGCGCTACCAGGCTGCGCTACACGCCGAAGCTCTGAATTGTAGCGCGTTTTTGGAGGTCAGATAGGCTGGTTCAGGAGTTTTTGCAGGGCCAGCAGCTCGGCGCGTACCGCAGTCCAATCCAATGCGGGCGCCAGGCCATCGGGCATCGACGCCGGCGGGACCATGTCCTCGGCCGCACCGTCGCCCGACAGCCCCGGTGTTTTGCGCTGTTCGCGCTCCTGTTGGGCCAGTTCCTGCAGGCGGTTGCGGGCGCCGTGGATGGTGAAGCCCTGGTCGTAGAGCAGATCGCGGATGCGGCGGATCATCAGCACCTCGTGGTGCTGGTAGTAGCGCCGGTTGCCGCGCCGCTTCATCGGCCGCAGTTGCGTGAATTCCTGTTCCCAGTACCGCAGCACGTGGGGTTTGACGCCGCACAACTCGCCCACCTCACCGATGGTGAAGTAGCGTTTGGCGGGAATGGGCGGCAGCGTGTTCTCCATCGAATCAATGCTCTGCGAACAAAACCTTGGAATCTACTCCAACTCGGGACGAATGCCAAACGCGGTGGGCAGGTGGGGTGCCGCTCAGACCGGCATCAGCACCGGGCCGCCCTGGGCCAGTGCCCGCTGAAACGCCGGGCGGGCGTGCAGCCGCTGCAAATAGGCGTGCAGCTGCGGGTGCTGCGCCGCCGACGTGTCCCCGCGCGACAAGGCGGCCTCCACGGCAAAGCTCATCTGGAAGTCGGCCAGGCTCAGGTGCTCGCCCGCGAACCAGCGGTGGCTGGCCAGGTGCTGTTCCATGAAGTCGAGCGCGGTGTTCACGTTCGGGTCGATCAGCCGTTGCTGCACCGCCTGGCACAGCGCGCGGGCCACCGGCCGCACGAAAAACGGCATGGGCTGGCGCGGTAGGCTGGCAAACACCAGCTTCATCACCAGCCAGTTCATCAGCGAGCCTTCGGCGTAATGCAGCCAGAAGCGGCATTGGCGGTGCGCCGCCGTGCGTGGGGTGGGCAGCAGTTGGTCCAGATCGCCGTGCGGGTCGGGGGCAAAGGTGTCGGCCAGGTATTCCAGTATGGCGCCGGACTCGGCGACCACCTCGTCCCCGTGCACCACGACCGGGGCCTTGCCCAGGGGGTGGACCCGTTTGAGCGAGGCCGGTGCCAGCCGGGTGGCGGGGTCGCGCCGGTGGACGACGAGTTCGTAGGGCACGCCCAGTTCTTCCAGCAGCCACAGCACGCGGTGCGAACGGGAGGTTTCCAGGTGGTGGACGGTGAGTCGGGTGGTCATGGCGCGTGGGCGGTTCAGGCGGCCAGGATGAGCTGCTCCAGCTTCACCGCGTCCACGCAGAAGGCGCGGATGCCTTCGGCCAGTTTCTCGGTGGCCATCGCGTCCTCGTTGAGCGCGAAGCGGAAGCTGGCTTCGTCGTGGTTCACCGCGGGCAGGTCCAGCGCCCGGGCGGCCGCGGCGTCCAGCGCACGGGGCAGGGGGGCCTCGCTGGCGGCCAGTTGGGCCAACAGTTCCGGGCTGATGGTGAGCAGGTCGCAGCCGGCGAGCGCCGTGATCTGGCCAATGTTGCGAAAGCTCGCGCCCATGACTTCGGTGGCGATGCCAAAGTGCTTGTAGTGCTGAAATATCTGTCGCACCGAGCGCACGCCCGGGTCGTTCGGGCCGGCCATGGCGGCCTCGTCCCACTGGGCGCCGGCCTGTTTTTTGTACCAGTCGTAAATGCGCCCGACGAAGGGCGAAATCAGCCGCACGCCGGCCTGGCCGCAGGCCACCGCCTGGCAGAAGGCGAACAGCAGCGTCAGGTTGGTGCGGATGCCCTGTTGCTCCAGCGCCCGCGCCGCCTGGATGCCTTCCCAGGTGGCGGCGATCTTGATCAGCACGCGCTCGTCCGGCACGCCGGCGGCGCGGTACAGGGCCATCAGCCGCTGGGCGCGGGCCACGGTGGCGTCGCGATCGAAGCTCAGGCGCGCGTCCACCTCGGTGGACACGCGGCCCGGCACCACCGCCAGAATTTCCTGGCCGAAACGCACCAGCAGCCGGTCCACGATGGCGTCCAGGGGCTCGGTGCGGTGCCGGGCCACGGTGTCGCGCAGCAGCGGCGCGTACTCGGGCTTTTGCACCGATTTGAGGATGAGCGAGGGGTTGGTGGTGGCGTCGCGCGGCTGGAACTGGGCCAGTTGCAGGAAGTCGCCGGTGTCGGCCACCACGGTGGTGTGTTGCTTGAGGGCGTCGAGTTGGTTCATGGCTGCCTAGGGAGTCAGATCAGGGGAACGCGCAGGCGCTGGATGGTGGTGGCGGTGTCGGGGCGCACGCCGCGCCACCAGGCGAAGGCCTCGGCGGCCTGTTCCACCAACATGCCCACGCCGTCGGCCAGGTGGCGCACGCCGCGCGTTTGCGCCAGTTGCAAAAAAGGCGTGAGGCCTTGGCCGTACACCATGTCGTAGGCCAGGCCGTCGGGGTGCAGGGCGTGGGCCGGCACCGGTGGCAGTGCCTGTCCCAGGCTGGCCGAGGTGGCGTTGACGACGACATCGAACGCGTCGCCGCCCAGGTCGGCGTAGCCACCGCCTTCCAGCACGTGGGCCGGGGCGCCACGGCCCACGAACTCCTGCACCAGGGCCAGCGCCTTGTCCACGCTGCGGTTGGCCACGAACAGGTGCGCCGGCGCTTGTTCCAGCAGCGGCAGCAGGGCGCCCCGGGTGGCCCCGCCCGCGCCCAGCAGCAGCACCCGGCGCCCGCGCACCGCGTGGCCCAGGTTGTGCACGATGTCGCGCACCAGGCCCACGCCGTCAAAGTTGTCGGCCAGGCAGCGGTCACCGTCAAATTTCAGGGCGTTGGCCGCGCCGGCCGCGCGCGCGCGGTCGGCCGGGTCGGTGGCGTAGGCGCAGGCCTCCAATTTGAAGGGCACCGTCACGTTCACGCCGCGGCCGCCTTCGGCACGGAAACGGTCCACCGTCGCGGCAAAGCCGTCCAGCGGCGCCTCGATGGCGGTGTAGACCAGCGCCTGGCCGGTGGCTTCGGCGAAGGCGGTGTGGATCAGGGGCGATTTGCTGTGGCCTATCGGGTGGCCAATGACGGCGTAACGGTCCATGTCGGTCGGGGCAAGGGGCAAAAGGGGCGCGCCGGGGCGGTGGTGGGCATTGTGCCCGATGGCCCCAAAGATTTTGAACGCGACCGACGCGTGCCCTGAACACTGGCCGTGGGCGGGGCCGCTACCATCGGTTCCACCGCTTCGAAGGTTTGCTGCCATGTCCCCCGTTCCCGCCCTGTTTCTGTCCCACGGTTCGCCCATGCTGGCGCTGGAGCCCGGGGCCACCGGCCCCGCACTCACCGCCTGCGGGCGGGCGCTGCACCGCGCAGACCGACCGCTGCGGGCGGTGGTGTTGATGTCGCCGCACTGGATGGCGCCCGAGATCCGGGTGATGACCCACCCCCGGCCCGACACCTGGCACGATTTTGGCGGCTTTCCCGAGGCGCTGTACCGCTTGCAGTACCCGGCCCCGGGGTCGCCGGCGGTGGCGCAGCAGGTGCTGGAGGCGCTGCAGGCCGCCGGCCTGCCGGCCCGTGCCGACGCGCAGCGGCCGTTCGACCACGGCGCCTGGATGCCGCTGCGGTTTTTGTTGCCCGAGGCCCAGGTGCCGGTGGTGCAGGTGGCCTTGCCGGCGCGCGCCGGGCCCGAGGCGGTGTACGCCATCGGGGCCGCCTTGCGCGGCCTGCGCGACCAGGGGGTGCTGCTCATCGGTTCCGGCAGCATGACCCACAACCTGCACGAATTTTTCGGGTCGCGCCCGGAACTGGACGCCACAGCGGCGCCCTATGCCCAAGATTTTGCCCGCTGGGTGGAGTCGGCCTTGCAGGCGCAGGACGCGCCCCGCTTGTTCGATTACCGGCGCCAGGCACCCACGGCCGTGCGCGCGCACCCGACGGACGAGCATTTCCTGCCGCTGTTTTTTGCCTTGGGCGCGGCCGGTTGGGGCCAGCCCGGCGGCCCCACCCCCAACTATCTGAGTCGCGAAGTCATGTACAGCCACCTGGCGATGGACGCCCTGCTGCTGCCCTGAGTCGCGCCTTCAGGACACCCACTTGGTGTCGTCGCTGACCTCCAGGCCCGGTTCGTCGCCCAGCATGCGTTCGCGCAGGGCCAGCAGGTCCATCAGCACCTCGAAGGGGAAGCCGCGGCGGCCGCCACGGGCGTCGTGGGTGAGTTCGTCGAAGTAATGTCGCAGCGCGTCGGGGTCGTCTTTCAGTTCGGTCAGCCGGTTGACGATGCGCGGGAACTGCCGCACCAACGCCTGCGGGTACTTCAGCCCCGGCAGGGCCAGCAGGTGCTGTTCGGCAGCGGCGGACAACGGGGTGGGCTCGTCCATGGCGTCTCCTCGCGCGGGCCTGTGGCGCGGCCCTCAGAGGTGCCAGTGTAGAACTTTGCCCCCCACGTCACAAGCCTGGCCGCCCCGGCCGCTGGCTGGGCCGGGGGGCGTTTGGAGCATGGGTCCGGCGGCTTCAGGCCAGGTCGGCCACCGGCACGCAACTGCAGAACAGGTTGCGGTCGCCGTAGACGTTGTCCACCCGGCCCACCGACGGCCAGTACTTCACCGCCTGGCCGGTTTTCAGCATGGCGCCCACCTCGCGCGGGTAGGCGTGGGTCCATTCGCCCTGCAGCAGGCTGTGGGCCGTGTGCGGGGCATTTTTCAGCGGGTTGTCGTCCTTGGGCCAGACGCCGGCCTCCACCAGGCGCACCTCGTCGCGGATGGCGATCATGGCGTCGATGAAACGGTCCAGTTCTTCCAGCGTCTCGCTCTCGGTCGGCTCCACCATCAGGGTGTTGGCGACGGGGAAGCTCAGCGTCGGGGCGTGGAAGCCGTAGTCCATCAGGCGCTTGGCCACGTCCTCGGCCATGACGCCGCTGGTTTCCTTCAGGCCGCGCAGGTCCAGGATGCACTCGTGCGCCACGTGGCCGTTGGCGCTGGCGTACAGGGTGGGGTAGTGGTCGGCCAGGCGCTTGCTGATGTAGTTGGCGCTAAGGATGGCGGTTTCGGTGGCTTGCTGCAGGCCGTCGGCGCCCATCATGCGGATGTACATCCAGCTGATGGGCAGCACGGCGGCGTTGCCCAGCGGCGCGGCCGAGACGGCGCCCACGGCTGGGGTGGCGCTGGAGACGGTGTCGTTGACCGGGCCCACGTAGGCGCCCTGGGCGCTGGCCGTGGCGTGGCCGGGCAGGTAGGGGGCCAGGTCGGCCACCACGCACACCGGGCCGACGCCGGGGCCGCCACCGCCGTGCGGGATGCAGAAGGTCTTGTGCAGGTTCAGGTGGCTCACGTCGCCGCCGAATTCGCCCGGCGCGGCCACGCCGACCAGGGCGTTCATGTTGGCGCCGTCCACGTAGACGCGGCCGCCGTGGCGGTGCACCAGCTCGCACAGGGCTTTCACCTCGGTCTCGAACACGCCGTGGGTGCTGGGGTAGGTGATCATCACCGCGGCCAGGTTCGCGCTGTGTTTTTCGCAGGCGGCGCGCAGGTCGTCCAGGTCCACGTTGCCGTTGTCGTCGCACTGGGTCACCACCACCTCCATGCCGGCCATCTGGGCGCTGGCGGGGTTGGTGCCGTGGGCGCTGGACGGGATCAGGCAGATGTTGCGGTGGCCCTCGCCGCGCGCGGCGTGGTAGCCCCGGATGGCCAGCAGGCCGGCGTATTCGCCTTGCGAACCGGCGTTGGGCTGCAGGCTGATGGCGGCGTAGCCGGTGGCTTGGCACAGCCAGGCGCGCAGCTGTTCGTCCAGCAGGCGGTAGCCTTCCAACTGGTCGGCCGGGGCATAGGGGTGCAGGTGGGCGAATTCCGGCCAGGTGATGGGGATCATCTCGCTGGTGGCGTTGAGCTTCATGGTGCAACTGCCCAGCGGGATCATGCTGCGGTCGAGCGCCAGGTCCTTGTCGGACAGGGCGCGGATGTAGCGCAGCATGCCGGTTTCGGAGTGGTGGCTGTTGAAGACCGGGTGTGTCAGGTAGGCGCTGGCGCGGCGCAACTCGGCCGGGATCCGCGCGGCCACGCCGGCTTCGAAATCGGCCACCTGCGGCAGGGCCTGGCCCGGCTGGGCGAACAGCGACCACAGCAGGGCGAGGTCGTCGCGGGTGGTGGTTTCGTCCAGCGACAGGGCCACACAGTGGGCGCGTGCACCGGTCAGCGGGCGCAGGTTGACGCCGTTGGCGGCGGCGTGCTGCACCAGGGCGTGGGCGGCGCCGGCACTGGCGGTGGCCACGGTCAGGGTGTCGAAGGCGGTGTGGTGCACCACCTGCACGCCCAGGGTTTGCAGGCCTTGCGCCAGGATGGCGGTGTAGCTGGCCACGCGTTCGGCGATGCGCTTCAGGCCTTGCGGGCCGTGGTACACGGCGTACATGCTGGCGACGACCGCCGGCAGCACCTGCGCGGTGCAGATGTTGGAGGTGGCCTTTTCGCGGCGGATGTGCTGTTCGCGGGTTTGCAGCGCCAGGCGGTAGGCCGGGTGGCCGTGCACGTCCACGCTCACGCCCACCAGGCGGCCGGGCAGCGAACGCTTGAACGCGTCGCGGCAGGCCATGTAGGCGGCGTGCGGGCCACCGGCGCCCATGGGCATGCCGAAGCGCTGGCTGGTGCCCACCACGATGTCGGCGCCCATCTCGCCGGGGGATTTGAGCAGCGTCAGGGCCAGCAGATCGGCCGCCAGGATCAAGGCGGCGCCGCGGGCATGCAGGGTGGCGGCGGAGGCGCTCCAGTCGCACAGCCAGCCGGTGCTGCCCGGGTACTGGTTGATGGCGGCGAAGCAGTCGTCATGGCGAATAGCCGCGTTCCACTCGGCTTCCGAGGCCACCACCTGCACCGCCAGGCCCAGCGGCAGGGCGCGGGTGCGGATCACCTCCACCGTTTGCGGGTGGCAGTCGGCGCTGACCACGAAGGTGTGGCCCTTGGCCTTGACCGAGCGCTTGGCCAGGGTCATGGCCTCGGCAGCGGCGGTGGCTTCGTCCAGCATGGAGGCGTTGGCGATGTCCATGCCGGTCAGGTCGGCGACCATGGTCTGGAAGTTGACCAGGGCTTCCATGCGGCCCTGCGAAATTTCGGCCTGGTAGGGAGTGTAGGCGGTGTACCAGGCGGGGTTTTCCAGGATGTTGCGCAGGATCACGCCCGGGGTGTGGGTGTTGTAGTACCCCTGCCCGATGAAGCTTTTGAACACCTTGTTCTTGCCCGCGATGGCCTGGAGTTCGGCCAGTGCCTCGGCCTCGGTGACGGCCGGCGGCAGGGCCATGCCGGCGCCGCGGGCGATGCTGCGCGGCACGATGCCGTCGATCAGGGCGCGGCGCGAGGCCTCGCCGATGACGGAGAGCATGTGGGCTTCGTCTTCGGTGCCGATGCCGATGTGGCGGGCGATGAATTCGCTGGCGTTTTCAAGTTCGGCCAGGGGGCGGGGGGTGGACGACAACATGGCGGGTTGCTCCGGGCAAGATCAAGGAAAGACACCGCCCGAAGGCGGTGCCGAAAAGGGCGGCGGGGAATTACTGGGTCAGGGCGCCGTAGGCGGTTTCGTCCAGCAGGCCGTCGAGTTCGGCGGCGTGGGTGAACTTGACCTTGAAGAACCAGCCGGCGCCCAGCGGGTCGCTGTTGGCCAGCGAGGGGTCGTCGCGCAGGGCCTCGTTGACTGCGGTGATTTCACCGGTCACGGGCATGTACACATCGGCCGCGGCCTTGACCGACTCGACCACGCCGGCCACGTCCTTGGCGGCGAAGGTGGCGCCCACCTCGGGCAGCTCCACGAACACCACGTCGCCCAGCGCGTCCTGCGCGTGGTGGGTGATGCCGACGGTGGCGGTGTCGCCTTCCACGTTCAGCCATTCGTGGTCGGGGGTGTATTTCAGGCTCATGTGCAGCTCCAGATGTCAAAAAAGTGGGGTGGGTGCGCGGCGGCAGCGCCGGACGCACCGGGGCAAGAAACCGTCAACCGCGGTGGTAGCGGTTGGGCACGAAGGGCAGGGCGACCACTTCCATCGGCACCGCCTTGCCACGGACCAGCGCCTGCACCTGGGTGCCGAGCGCAGCATAACCGGATTCGACGTAGCCCAGCGCGATCGGCTGGTTGATGGTGGGGCCGAGCAGGCCGCTGGTGACTTCGCCGATGCGCTGGCCATCGCGGTTTTGCAGCTCGACGTGCTCGCGCACCGGGATGCGGTCTTTGGCCAGCAGGCCCACGCGCAGGCGGGTGGCGGGCTGGCTGCCGTTCAGCTGGGCCAACACCCGGTCGGCACCTGGGAAGCCCCCGGCGCGGGCGCCACCGCTGCGGCGCACCTTCTGCATGGCCCAGTTCAGGCTGGCTTCCACCGGGGTGGTGGTGGTGTCGATGTCGTTGCCGTACAGGCACAGGCCGGCTTCCAGGCGCAGCGAGTTGCGCGCGCCCAGGCCGATGGGCTGGACTTCCGGCTGGGCCAGCAGGGCGCGGGCCAGGGCCTCGGCCTGGTCGTTGTGGACGGAAATCTCGAAGCCGTCCTCGCCGGTGTAGCCGCTGCGGGTGATGTACAAGTCGGCGCCGTTCCAGGTGTAGGCGCCGCCGGTCATGAACACCAGGGTTTCCACGCCCGGCACCAGGCGCTGCAGCGCGGCCACGGCCTGCGGGCCTTGCAGGGCCAGCAGCGCGCGCTCGGGCATGGGGGTAACCTGGCAACGCTGGCCGATCTGGGCCTGGATGTGGGCGATGTCGCCGGCCTTGCAGGCGCCGTTGACGATCACGAAAATGTCGCAGCCGCGGTTGACGAACATCAGGTCGTCGATGATGGTGCCTGCGTCGGTCAGCAGCAGGCCGTAGCGTTGCTTGTGCAAACCCAGACCGATCACGTCCACCGGCATCAGGGTTTCAAACGCGGCGGCGGCGTCGGCCCCCACCAGACGCAACTGGCCCATGTGCGAGACGTCGAACAGGCCGGCGGCGTTGCGGGTGTGGGCGTGTTCGGCCATCAGGCCGGCGGGGTATTGCACCGGCATGGAATAGCCAGCAAAGGGCACCATGCGGGCCCCCAGTTCCAGGTGCAGGGCGTTGAGCGGGGTGGTCAGCAGTGGGGTGGCGTCGGACATGGGCGTGTTCAAAGGCAGTGACCCGTGGGGGTCGGGTGCTGGAAGGCCCCATGGGCGTTCCCAGCCACTGCCCGCCTGTCCGCTTTACCTGAGAGATTCACGCGGGCGATGCCGCGCTTGCTCCTTCGGTGGCCAGGCTCTGGGCCGGGCTCTCTCCAGGGGGTGACGATGAGCGCCTTCAAGGGGCGCTCGACGCTTGCCAGTCCTTTTGCCTGAGCGTTCAGGGCTGCGGGCATGCTGCCCCCAACCTCCTGCGCCTTCGGCGGTCCCTTCGGAAGGGACTCTCTCCTGACAGGCTGAGATTGTAGCGTCTCGGGTCGGCGGGTGGCCGCCGGCTGGGGGTGCCGGGTGGCGCTGGAGCCAGTTGGGCCGGGTCGCGTCGCGGTTGTGGCGTATCATTTTCGCCATCGCGGCCGCTGTTTGGGCCGGCGGGAGGGCGTGGCATGGGGCATCGGGTCGACCCTTCGGTCGAGGCGTTCAGGGCGTTGGCGAGCCGCTGGCTGGCGGCCCCGTGCGCGTGGGGCGGGCTCAACCCGGCCGAGGCCTGCACCGTGGCCCTCTACCTGTCGCCACAAACGCTGTGGCCCGGTGAGGTGCTGGTTCAGGAGGGCGACGCCGTCGCCGTGGACCGGCTCTGGCTGGTGCTGGCGGGCGAGGTGTCGGTGCAGAGCCAGGCCCTGCAGCTGGAGGCGGCCGGCATGGTGGTGCGCGTCATGGGGCCAGGCAGCTGGATCGGAGAGCTCAGCCTGCTGGACGGCGGCCC
>NZ_JAAQQT010000626.1:0-31213 GCF_011742065.1 Aquabacterium sp. A08 | reverse complement strand
GCGGTCGGTGCGGTCGGCGCCAGCCAGACCGTGTTGCGCCCCGCCGCCTTGGCGCGGTACATGGCCATGTCGGCCTGTTTCAGCAGGTCGTCGGGTTCGGTGGCCTGGCCGTCGAACATCACCACCCCGATGCAGGCGGTGCAGCGGTGCTCCACGGCGTGCACCCCGCCGCTGGCCTGTTCCACCGCCAGGCAATAGGGTTCGGCCAGTGCGGCGAGCAGTTTGCCCGCCACCGCGCGGGCCAGTTCCACCGAGGTCTGCGGGTCGGTGTGCAGGTCGCCCAGCAGCACCACGAACTCGTCCCCGCCGAAGCGCGCCACGGTGTCGGTTTCGCGCACGCTGTGGGTCAGGCGGTGCGCCACCTCCACCAGCAGCAAATCGCCCACCCGATGGCCGTGGGTGTCGTTCAGGGGTTTGAAGTTGTCCAGGTCCAGGAACATCAGCGCGCCATGCAGTCCGCTGCGCCGGTGGCTGGCCATGGCCTGGGCCAGGTTGTGGGTCAGCAGGCGGCGGTTGGGCAGCTCGGTCAGGGTGTCGTGCAGCGCCTGCTGCTGAATCTTGGCCTCCAGCCGCCGCCGCTCGGTGATGTCGGTCATGAAGCTCAGGGTGGCGGGCTGGCCCAGCCACTCGAAGGGCGCGTCGTTCAGCTCGAACCAGCGCTCCCCCTGGTGGCGCGTCAGCACCCGGAACGTGTGGTGCTGGGGCGCGGCCTGGCCGTCGGCGGGGGCCGACGCGCGTATCACCCGGTCGCGGTCGTCCTCGTGGATCAGCGGGGCCAGGGGCTGGTTCAGCACCTCGGCCGGGGTGTGGCCGCACAGCTGGAAGAAGCGGGGGTTGGCGAAGCGCAGCACGCCGTTCTGGATCACGGCAATGCCCTCGTTGGCGGTTTCGATCAGCAGCCGGTAGTGCCGTTCCCGTTCCAGCAATTGCTGGGCTTCGCGGCTGCGTTCGATGGCGATGCCCGCCAGCAGGGCCGCTTCTTCGATGAGGGCGATGTCGGCGGGGCTGGGCGTGTGCGGGCGGTGGTGGTAGATGGCGAAGGTGCCCAGCACCCGCTGGTCCGACGAAAAAATGGGTTGCGACCAGCACGCCCCCAGCCCGGCCTGGGCCGCCAGTTCGCGGTAGGGCGCCCAGTAAGGGTGGCTGGCGATGTCTTCCACCACCACCCGTTGCCGGGTGTGGGCCGCGGTCCCGCAGGAGCCCGCGCCCGGGCCGATGGGCAGGCCCTGCACCGCGTCGTTGTAGAACGCCGGCAGGCTGGGGGCGGCGCCGGTTTGCAGGTGCTGGCCTTGCCGGTCCAGCAGCAGGATGCTGCACAACATGCGCGGGTGCAGGGTCTCGATGCCCTGCACGATTTCGTGCAGCAGGGTGGGCAACGGGGTGCCCTGGGCCAGCAGTTCCAGGATCCGGTTGCGGAAGGCCTGGTAGCGCTGGTTCTGGCGCAGGGCGTGTTCGGCCCGGTCCTCGTTCATGATGATCAGGCCCAGGGCCAGCAGCAGGGTGCCGGTCAGGGTAAACAGGAAGGTCAGGGACTGCAGGGTGCCGCCCTGGAACAGCTGCTGCACCGTGAACTGGCCGGTGGCCACGGTCCAGGTGCGCGCGGCCATCATGATGGCCATCAACAGCGCACCGAACACCAGCAGTTGTTCGCCGCGCCCCCTGGGCGCGTGGCGTTGCTGGCGCGCCACCGCCGCCACAAACAGCAGTTGCAGGCCGTACACCGAACTGCCCAGCAGCAGCCGGGCCGTGAAATTGTCCAGAAGAAACGGAAAGCTCAGCCCGATCACCGCCACCGGGGCCCAGGCCCACCAGACGGGCCAGCGCTGGTCGTGGAAGCGGCGGATGCCCAAGGCGTACACCGCCAGCGCCCCGGACATGCACACGTTGGCCACCACCACCGAGGCCCAGTCCGGCACCTGGCCCCTCAGGCCGTAGAGCACGTAGCCCAGCGCCTGCACGCCCAGCGCTGTGGCCCACAGCAGCAGGTTGCGGTGCCGTTGGCGCCCGATAAAGCCGATCGCCACGGCCAGCACCGCGGAGACGGCGATGATCACGGCGAACAGGGTGGGGACGTGGAAGGACATGGGCGGCACAGCGATGTGTCCAAATGTAGCACCAGGGCCCCCGACACCACAGGAATATCCCGGCAGTGGATTGGACAAAAAAACCGCCCGCCCCCAGGAGGGACGGGCGGTGTCAATGCGCGGGCGGGACCCGCGCGCTTTCCCGAACCGTTGAAGGTCAGCTGCCGATGACGCCGCCGTCGTTCTTGGTGATGACGACGGTGGCCGAGCGCGGCCGCTGGCCCGGGCCGTAGCCGGCGTTCGCGGGCCATTGGCTTTCGTACCGGGCGGGGGTGTTCACATCGGCCATCTGGGTGTTTTCACCGGGGTGCTGGATGTTGACGAACATCGCACGGCCATCGGGTGTTTCGCAAATGCCGGTGATTTCGGCGCCGCGCGGGCCCACCAGGAAGCGTTTCAGCGTGGCCGGCGTCTGGGTTTTGCCGGCGTAGGTGGTCACCGTCTTGTCGCCGTATTGCAGGGTCTTGGTGCCGCCATCGCCCACCTGGCCCGGCAGGGCGGCCAGCAACATGCAGTTGGTTTTGTCGGTGTAAGCGCCGTCGTCGGTCTGGATCCAGCAAATGCCGGTGGCCGGGCTGAACACCAGGCCGTCGGGCGACGACAGGTCGTTGTCGTCCGTCAGGCCCGACAGGTTGACGCGGGCCTGGTCCGCATCGGCTTCGGAGGCGAACAGGTAGATGTCCCACTTGAAGGTGGTCGCAGCGGGGTTCGGCTCCATGAAGCGCACGATGTGGCCGTGCACGTTGCCTGTTTGCTCTTTGCGGCCCTTCAGGTCGGTGTAGACGCGCGGGTTGGCCGCGTCGGCCGTGGCGGCGGTGCGGTTGCTGTTGTTGGTCAGGGTGAAGTACACCTCGCCGTTGCGTGGGTTGACGCCGCCCCATTCCGGGCGGTCCATCTTGGTGGCGCCCACGGCGTCGGCCGCCAGGCGGGTGAAAATGGCCACGTCGGCGTTGTCCTTGAACTCGAAGTAGGAGCTGTGGGCGATGACCGGGTTGTCCACCGACAGCGCCAGCCATTCGCCGCTGCCGTCCTCCTTGAAGCGGGCGGCAAACAGCGTGCCTTGGTCCAGGTATTTGTCGCCAGCGGTCAGGCGGTTGGCGGCCTTGGCGTCGGCCGGGTCCCACAAGGCGTGCGACACGAATTTGTAGATGTACTCGCCACGCGCGTCGTCGCCCATGTAGGCCACCACCGGCTGGCCGGCCACCGGCTTGGCGAAGGTCACGTTTTCGTGGCCCATGCGGCCCAGGGCGGTGCGCTTGCGCAGCACGGCTTTCGGGTTGTACGGGTCCAGTTCCACCACGTAACCGAAGGTGTTCATCTCGTTGCGGTAGTCTTCCTGGGCGCTGGCGGCCAGGGCGCCGTTGTTCCAGCGCACAAAGCGGTCGTCGGCACCGCCGCTTTCCCAGCCGTGGCGGCTGGCGGCACCGGCCTTGCGGCCGTAGCGGTTCAGGGCCTGCACCTGTTTGTCCTTCTTGCGGCGGTCGTCGTCCTGCGCGTCGCGGAAGAAGTAGCCGAACCAGTTTTCCTCGCCCGACACAAAGGTGCCCCAGGGCGTTTTGCCGGTGCCGCAATTGTTCAGCGTGCCGCGGGCGCGGGTGCCGTCGGCGCTGTACTTGGTGACCAGGTGGGTGCTGCCGCGGGCCGGGCCGGAGATGACGGCCTCGGTCATGGTGGTGACGCGGCGGTTGAACGGCGAATTGGTCTTGTAGCTCCAGGTTTTGCCGTTGGACTGCACCTCCACCACCGACAGGCCGTGGATCATCAACTCTTTGTCCACTTCAGCCGCGGGGCGAGGCAGGCTGGCCTTGCCGCCGTCGGCGTGGATGAAGAAGGAGGTCAGCTTCTCGTCGGTGGTGGCCTCGTGGTTCATGGCCAGCAGACCGCGCGAATTGAAGGTGTTGGACGGTTGGCTGTTGGCGTCCAGGCTGAACCATTCGATGCCGTCGTGGTGGTCGCCGGCGCGGCGGCCCCAGTCGGTGTCGGTGCCGTCGTTTTTGAAGGCGGGGGTGTCGCCGCTCAGCGGGTCGCCCAGGCCGTAGAGCACCTGGGCGGTGTAGCCCTCGGGCACGGTCAGCACGTCGTTGACGTGCTTGCTCACCGCCTTGAAACCCAGCGTGTTCACCGCATGGGCCGGAGCGCCGGTGGCGCAGCCGCTCAGGGCGGTGGCGCCCAAGGCAGTGGCGCCGGCCACACCGGCACCGCTGCGCAGCAGGCTGCGCCGGCTCAGCCGGGCCTGCAACACCTGCTCAAACGCCGGGTTGGGGCTGGTGTTGGAGTCTTCTTCGTTGAAAACAACGCCGGGTCGGAGTTCGTGGGTCATGCTGTGTCAGAAGGGGTGGTGTGAAACACCCCTCAGCATGCCGGCGCTGTGTGAAGCCGCTGTGACAGGCCGCGTCCGCCCGGCCCGGTGCGGGTGCCGTGCTGCCTCAGGCCGGGGCCTGGCCGTCGTCGGTGACGAAGCTGTCGCGGAAGGTGAAGTAGAGGGAGCTGAAGAACATGGCGCTCATCAGCATGGCCATTGGAAAGACGATGGCCGCCAGCACTTGCGGGCCGCCCAGGGCACCGGCCAGCAGCACCACCGCCAGCGACACGCCCACGAACACGCCTGTCCAGGCCAGGAAATACACCAGCAGAGCCCCCTTGTTCGTCCAGCAGGCCAGGGCGCTGAAGAACAGGCTCTTGACCGGGGACACCCCATGCCAGTGCACCAGCGCCGGGGCGTGCCAGAACAGCAGGCCCAGGGGCAAGTAGAGCAGCATGCTCAGCACCAGACCGCGCAGCACCCCGGGCTGGCGCAGCATGGCCTCGGTCAGCTCGCCGCCTTCGGTGGCCACCGGTGGCAGGCCGCCGCCGGCCAGCAGGGCCGACAGGCCCATGACGACGAAGGAGCCCAGCGCGTACAGCCCGCCCAGCACCAGCATCGCCCGCAGGCGGTCCTTGCCCGCGCGGAAGGCGCTGGCCAGCACCGCCGGCATGGGGAACTGGCCGCTGTGGGCCTCGCGGGTGGCGGCCATCAGGCCCAGGGTGGCCGCGGGCAGCAGCGCCAGCGCCAGCGGCTGGCCCAGCAGCGGCAGCATGGACAGGGCCGACACCACCATCATGAACAGGAAAAACAGCCCGGCCAGCGCCAGCGGCTGGCGCACAAAAGTGCGGATGCCCAACTGCACCCACAGCAGGCCGGTGCGCGCGGGAACGGGGTTGAGCTTCATGGCTGGGCCAGGCGGGCGCGCAGCACCCGCTCGAAATGGGTGGGGTCGTGCGGTTTGAGCATGCTGGCCTCGCGCGGCAGGTGCCAGTCCCACAGGCGCGAAATCCAGAACCGCAGGGCCCCGGCGCGCAGCATGGCCGGCAGCAACTCGCGTTCGGCCGCGGTCAGAGGGCGCACGCTTTCGTAGGCCTGGCGCATGGCCTGGGTGCGGGCGTCGTCCTGGGCGCCGCTGGCCAGGTCGATGCACCAGTCGTTCAGGCACACCGCCAGGTCGAAGGCGAAGCTGTCGCAGCCGGCGAAGTAGAAGTCGAAAAAGCCGCTGAGTTGGCCCTGGTCGAACATCACATTGTCGCGGAACAGGTCGGCGTGCACCGGCCCACGCGGCAGGGCCTCGTGGCTGGCGCTGGCGGCAATGTGGTTCTGGTAGGCCAGCTCGCTTTGCAGCAGCGCCGCCTGGTCCGGCGCCAGGTGCGGCAGCACCACCGGCACCGTCTCGTTCCACCAGGGCAGGCCGCGCAGGTTGGGCTGCTGGCGCGGGTAGTCCCGCCCGGCCAGGTGCATGCGCGCCAGCATCGCGCCCACCTGGGCGCACTGGTCGGCGCTGGGCGCCAGTTCGTGCTTGCCGCGCAGCTTGTTCACCACCGCCGCGGGCTTGCCGCACACCGTGTGCAGGATGTTGCCCTGGGCGTCGGCGGCCGGGTCGGGCACCGGAATGCCCTTGCCCGCCAGGTGCTTCATCAGGTGCAGGTAGAACGGCAGCTGCTCGAAGGTCAGGCGCTCGAACAGGGTCAGCACGTGGTCGTGGCGAACGCCGTCGTGTTCGGTGCTGACGAAGTAGTTGGTGTTCTCGATGCCGCCAGCGCAGCCGGCCATGTCGGTCAGTTCGCCCAGGCCGAGGCGGCGCAGCAGCGCGGCGGCCTCGTCGCGCGAGACTTCGGTGAAAACGGCCATGGTCAGAACTTCAGGACGCGCCAGCTGCTTTTGCCGGCCCCGCTTTTGCTGTCGCTGGGCTGGCCGGCGTCGATGGGCTGCACCTGGTAGCCCGGCACGGCGGTGTTGGTCTGCACCTCGATGCTGCGGGTCTGGCCGCCCACGCGCAGTTCTTCAATCCGGCTGCCCGCGTCCTGGTGGGTGATGCGTTCGGTTTTTTGCTCCAGCGTCTGCACCGGTTCCTGGGCGATGGCGGCGGCCGGCGTCTGGGCCAGGGCGGGAACGGCGGCGCAGGTGGCGGCCAGGGCGGCGGCCTGGGCCAGGCGTTGCCAGGTCGGGGTGAAGGCGGGTGTGCGGTGCATGGCCCGATTGTAGGCAATCGCCGGGTCCGCCCGGGTTTGGCCGCACAATCCCCAGCATGAGCGAAACAAGCAAAACCCTGGTGCTGGTGGACGGCTCCAGCTACCTCTACCGCGCCTTCCACGCCATGCCCGATTTGCGCGCGGTGCCGGGCGATCCGTCCAGCCCCGCCACGGGCGCCATACGCGGCATGATCAACATGATGCAGGCGCTGCAAAAAGAGCAGCCGGGCGACTACGTGGCCTGCGTGTTCGACGCCTCCGGCCCCACTTTCCGCGACGCGCTGTACCCCGAGTACAAGGCCCACCGCAGCCCCATGCCCGACGACCTGCGCGCGCAGATTGCGCCCATACACGAAGTGGTGCGCCTGCTGGGTTGGACGGTGCTGGACGTGCCCGGCGTGGAGGCCGACGACGTGATTGCCACCCTGGCCACCGTGGCCGCCGCCCAGGGCGTGCGCGTGGTGGTGAGCAGCGGTGACAAGGACTTGAGCCAGCTGGTGAACGAACACATCACCATCATCGACACCATGAGCGGTAAGGTGCGCGACGTGGCCGGCGTGACCGCCGAATTCGGCGTGCCGCCACGTCTGATGGTGGACTACCAGACCCTGGTGGGCGACACGGTGGACAACGTGCCCGGCGTGGAAAAAGTGGGCCCCAAGACCGCCGCCAAATGGCTGGCCGAACACGGCTCGCTGGAAGGCGTGCTGGCCAACGCCGACAAAATCAAAGGCGTGGCCGGCGAGAACCTGCGCAAGGCGCGTGATTGGCTGGTGACAGGCCGCCAGTTGGTGACCATGAAAACCGATTGCGACCTGACGGGCTTTGTGGAAGGCTTGCCGGCGCTGGACGCCTTGGCCCAGCGCGAGCGCGAAGTGCCCGCGCTGCGCGAGTTCTACGAACGCTATGGCTTCAAGGGCCTGGCGCGTGCCCTGGGCGATGCGGGCGCCGCTGGGGCGGTGGTTGCCGCCCCTGCCGCCCAGGCCACCGCCGTGGGCGACACCGCCGATCTGTTCGGCGAGCCGGCACCTGGAGTCTCGAACGTCACGGAAAAGCTTTACGACACGGTCCTCACCTGGGACGCCTTCGACGCCTGGCTGGCGCGCCTTGAGGCGGCCGAACTGGTGGCGCTGGACACCGAAACCACCTCGCTGAACGAAATGCGCGCCGAGATCGTGGGCATTTCTTTCAGCGTGCAACCGGGCGAAGCCGCGTACATCCCGCTGGCGCACAGCGGCCCGGCCGCGCCGGACCAATTGCCCTTGGGCGAGGTGCTGGCACGGCTGAAACCCTGGCTGGAAAACCCCCAGGCGCTCAAGCTCGGCCAGCACATCAAGTACGACCGCCACGTGTTCGCCAACCACGGCATCGAGGTGTGCGGCTACGCCCACGACACCATGCTGCAAAGCTACGTGCTGGAGGTGCACAAACCCCACAACCTCGGCAGCCTGGGCGAGCGCCACCTGGGCCGCAGCGGCATCAGCTACGAGGAACTGTGCGGCAAAGGCGCGGCGCAAATCCCGTTCGCCCAGGTGGACGTGGCCAAGGCCGCCGAATATGCCTGCGAAGACAGCGACCTCACGCTGGACGTGCACCGTGTGCTGTGGCCGCGCCTCCAGGCCGATGCCAAGCTGCGCGCCATTTACGAGCTGGAAATCGCCAGCAGCGAAGCGCTCTACCGCATCGAACGCCACGGGGTGCTGATCGACGCGCCCACGCTGGCGCGCCAAAGCCACGAACTGGGTCAGCGCATCCTGCAGCTGGAGCAAGACGCCTATGACATCGCCGGCCAGCCCTTCAACCTGAGCAGCCCCAAGCAGTTGGGCGAAATCTTCTTCGACAAACTGGGCCTGCCGGTGGTGAAGAAAACCGCCACCGGCGCCCGCAGCACCGACGAAGAGGTGCTGGAAAAGCTGGCCGAAGACTACCCGCTGCCCGCCAAAATCCTGGAGCACCGCTCGCTCAGCAAGCTCAAAGGCACCTACACCGACAAGTTGGCCGCGCTGGCCCACCCGCGCACCGGCCGCGTGCACACCCACTACGCGCAGGCGGTGGCCGTCACCGGGCGCTTGAGCAGCAACGATCCCAACCTGCAGAACATCCCCATCCGCACGGCCGAAGGCCGCCGTGTGCGCGAAGCCTTTGTGGCGCCGCCGGGGCATGTCATTGCAAGTGCCGACTATTCGCAGATCGAGCTGCGCATCATGGCGCACCTCAGCGCGGACGAGGCCTTGCTCAAGGCCTTTGCCGACGGCATGGACGTGCACCGCGCCACCGCCGCCGAGGTGTTTGGCCTGGTGCCCGATCAGGTCAGCAGCGAGCAGCGCCGCTACGCCAAGGTCATCAACTTCGGGCTCATCTATGGCATGAGCAGCTACGGCCTGGCCAAGGCGCTGGGCATCGACAACACGGCGGCCAAAAACTACATCGACCGTTACTTCCAGCGCTTTGCTGGCGTGCGCCACTACATGGACGAAACCAAGGCCCAGGCCAAGGCCCAGGGCTATGTGGAAACCGTGTTCGGCCGCCGCCTGTACCTGCCGGAAATCAACAGCCCCAACGGCCCGCGCCGTGCCGGGGCCGAACGTGCCGCCATCAACGCCCCCATGCAGGGCACGGCGGCGGACCTCATCAAAATGAGCATGGTGGCGGTGCAGGCGGCGCTGGACGCGCAGGGCAAGGGCACCCGCATGGTCATGCAGGTGCACGACGAACTGGTGTTCGAGGTGCCCCAGGCCGAGGTGGACTGGCTGAAAACCGAAGTGCCGCGCCTCATGGCCAGCGTGGCGCAGCTCAAGGTGCCGCTGCTGGCCGAAGTGGGGGTGGGCGCCAACTGGGAGCAGGCGCACTGACCGCGCGTCAGCGCGTGGCGGTGGCCAGGCCCATGGCCAGGGCCTGGGCCGGGCCGTAGGTGTCAACCGTGCGGCAGTCGGCGGCCAGCAGCTTCTGGTACACCGCCGTGGCGGTGGGGCCGGGCAGCATGGCGCGCAGGTAGCGCGTCACGGTCAATTGCTGGCCGCGGCTGGGTTCGCTCTGGCAGCTTTGGTGGCCAAAGTCGTGGTCGGACGGGATCTGGCTGAAGGCGATGCGCGCCGCCGTGGGTGCCTCCGGCAGCACGCGCTGGGTGCCGGCGGCAAACACCATCAGGCAGGCCGTGGGGCAGGCGCTGCCGGCTTGCACTTGGGTGTCGTAGCCGCGGTTGCGCAGCATGGCGCCCAGGGTGATGGCATCGCCCAGCAGGGCCGGGCCGGCGTCCAGCACCAGGCGCTTGTGGGTGCAGCGCGGGGTGTCCAGGTCTTGCAGCGCGGCCGGCATGCGGCGTACCGTGCCGGCGTGGATTTCGCCGTGCAGGGCGATAGTGCAAGCGGCGGTCCGGGTGTCCGTCACCAACCGGCCGCCTTCGTAGTGGTGGGTGTTCACGCCCCCGGCAGGGGCCACGGTGGCTGGCGGGCGTGGTGCAGTGTCGGGCGGCAGCGGGTTGGCACAGCCAGCCAACACCAAAGCCCCGGCACCGAGGGCGACGTTCCATTGCATGGCCGCATCTTAGCCCAGCCCGCACTGGCAGCGGCATGGAGCGTCCGGGTGGACGGCCCATGGGCAGGGTGGCTGGCCCAGGGAGAAACCTACCAAGCGGCCTGGCTGAATCCATTTGGCTGTTTTGTTGGTATAGCAGGCATGAACCCATCCACCCACCCCACCGCCGCCATTCGTGTCGCCCCCCCCCATACCGCCGCCTGGTCCGTGCCCGACGCCGTGCGGGTGTTGGTGGTGGCCTTGCCCCTGTCTGCCTGGGGGTTGGTGCGCTTGATCGAGTCCCAGCCTTCCCCGCTGTGCAGTGTGGGTGTGGTGGCTTCGGTGGGCGAAGCCGTGGAGCACCTACCGGCCCTGCGGCCGGATGTGGTGCTGGTCGATCTGGATGGCGAGGAGGGAGCCGAAACGTTGACGGCTCTTCAGGCGCAGACCTCGGCCAAGGTGCTGGTCGTCACCAGTTCGTCCCACACCGCGCTCCACGACCGCGCGGTGCTCGCCGGTGCACGTGGGGTGGTGGCCAAGCGCGAAGCGCCCGATGTGCTGTTGCGGGCGCTGGTCAAAGTCCACGCGGGGGAGGTCTGGATCGATCGCAGCGCCACCGGTCGCATTTTTCAGGAGCTGTCGCGGCAGAAAGCCCACCGCCCCGAAGACCCGGCCCAGGCCCGTTTGGCCTTGCTGACGGCGCGGGAACGTCAAATGGTGGCCGCTCTGGCGGCCGATGCCGCCGCGCCGGGCAAGGTGTTGGCGCAGCGCATGCAGATCAGCGAAAACACCTTGCGCAACCACCTCACATCCATTTACAGCAAACTGCAGGTGAGCAACCGGGTAGAGCTGTATGCTTTTGCCCACCGCCTGGGCCTGGCCGCCGAGGCCTGAGGTCACCCGCCCGGTGGGGCGCACACGGAGGGAACCGAGGCGACGCAGCGGGCTCTGAACCCCCATTGCCCAAGGAGACCCGCCCATGCCCACCCGCCTCTGCGTCGAAACCGAACTGTTGCCCTTGCTGCCCGGCGCCGGCCCGGTCGGTGGCGCCACCCGCCGCACCGCGCTGAAGGCGGTGCTGGGCGCGGGCTACGCGGCCGCCGCTTTGCCGATTGCCGCGCAAACCGTGGTGAACACGCCGGCCGACGGCCTGACCGTGGGCGAGGTGACGGTGGCCGTGAACGGGGTGGGCGTGCCGGTGTACCGGGCCGCGCCCGCCGGCCGCACCGGCCTGCCGGTGGTGCTGGTGCTGTCAGAAATTTTCGGGGTGCACGACTACATTGCCGACACCGCGCGCCGCTTTGCCCGCGCCGGCTACCTGGCGCTGGCGCCCGAACTGTTTGTGCGCCAGGGGGACGCGCAGGGCTACGGCGAAATGGCCAAGCTGATCGCCGAGGTGATTTCGCAGGTGCCCGACGCCCAGGTGGCGGCCGACCTGGACGCCTGCATCGACTGGGCCGCGGCCCACGGCGGCGACGCGAACAGGGTGGCCGTGACCGGCTTCTGCTGGGGCGGTCGCCAGACCTGGCTGTACAGCGCGCACCAGCCGCGCGTCAAAGCCGGGGTGGCCTGGTACGGCCGGTTGGTGGGCCAGACCGGGCCGCTCACGCCGGTGAACCCGCTGGACGTGGCCGCCCGCCTGCACGCCCCGGTGCTGGGCCTGTACGGCGGGGCCGATACCGGCATTCCGCTGGACACGGTGGCGCAGATGGAGGCCGCACTGGCGCAGGGCAGCGCGGCGGCCCGGGCCTCGCGCATCGTGGTGTACCCCGACGCGCCGCACGCCTTCCACGCCGACTACCGCAGCAGCTACCGCCAGGGCCCCGCCGAAGACGGCTGGCGCCGCTGCCTGGCCTGGCTGGCCCAGCACGGCGTGGCCTGAACCGGGGGGCTTGACGGATCGGGTACAGTGGAAACCCTGATCCGTTTCACTCCCCTGACATGACCTTGTTTGCAATTTTGCTGGGCACCGTGGCCGCCGGTGTGGGCAGCGTGTGGCTGGCTGCGGCCCTGAGCCTGGGCCTGCTGGCCCGCTACACCCAGCACATGCTGAGCCTGGCGGCGGGTGCGCTGCTGGCCACCGCCTTCATGCACCTGCTGCCTGAGGCGTTCGAGAGCGAGGCCGGCGCCCACGAACTGTTTACCCTGCTGCTGGCGGGGCTGGTGTTCTTCTTTCTGCTGGATAAAGCCGAACTGTGGCACCACGGCCACGAGCACCACCACGGGGCGCCAGAACACCCCAACGGCCACCGCCACCACGCGCACGCCAGCGCCCATGCCCACGCGGGGCACCGCCACGAACACCACGATCACAGCCACAGTCCGCGCAGCGGTGCCTGGGCGGTGCTGGCCGGCGACAGCGTGCACGCTTTTGGCGACGGCATTTTGATCGCCTCGGCTTTCCTGGCCGACATGCGGCTGGGCGTGGTGGCCGCGCTGGCGGTGCTGGCGCACGAAGTGCCGCACCACATGGGCGACCTGGTGGTGCTGCGCCACACCTCGGGCACGCGGCGGGCGGCCATCGTCAAGGTGTCGCTGGCCGGCACGGTCACGGCCGTGGGCGGCCTGGTGGGCTATGCCCTGGTGACGCAACTGTCCGACTACCTGCCGTACTTTCTGGTGGTCGCGTCCAGCAGTTTTGTCTACGTGGCACTGGCCGATTTGATTCCCCAGCTGCAGAAAAAGCTGGGCCTGCGCGAGACCGCGGCCCAGGTGTTGTGGCTGCTGGTGGGCATTGCCCTGGTGACAGGTGTCAGCGGCCTGGCGCATTCGCACTGAGGCCGGTGCCCGGGCTGCCGCCCGGGGCCCTCAGGGGTTCAGCCGCGGGCGCAGGGTGCGCCGGGCGTCCGGCACCATTCGCTCCAGCTGCCGGGGAACAGGGTGGTGCGGCCCAGGCCGGCCAGTTCCATGGCCAGCACGTTGGGGGTGGCGGTGACGCCACTGCCGCAGTGGTGCACCACGCTGTCGGGCGCGCGGCCGGCCAGCAGTTGCTCAAATTCCGCGCGCAGTTGTGCGGCGGGCTTGAAGCGGCCGTCGGGCAAGAAGTTGTCGGTGAACGGGCGGTTCAAGGCACCGGGCAGGTGGCCCGCCACCGGGTCCAGCGGTTCCACCTCGCCGCGAAAGCGTGGGGCGGCCCGCGCGTCCAGCACGGTCTGGGTGGGGTGGCCCAGTTGCTGCAGCACCTCGGCGGCGCCACGCATGGGGGCGGCGCTGGGGCGCAGTGCGAAGGTGCCCTCGGCCGGCAGGTGGGTGGGGGTGCCGGTTTCCACCGCGCCGCCGGCGGCCTGCCAGGCGGGCAGGCCACCGTCCAGCACGGCCACGGCCTCGTGGCCGCACCACTTCAGCATCCACCAGAGCCGGGCGCAAAAGGTCGCGCCCTGGCGGTCGTACACCACCACCTGCATGTCGGGCATCAGCCCTTGGCGGCGCAGCCGCGCGGCGAAGGTGTCGCGGCTGGGCAGGGGGTGGCGCCCGCCCGAGGCGGCGTCGGGTGCGCCGCTGTGGTCGCTCAGGTCCCGGTCCAGGTGCTGGTACAGGGCGCCGGGCAGGTGGGCCTGGGCGTACAAGGCGGCGCCGGCGGCCGGGTCGGCCAGGTCGAAGCTGCAGTCGAACACCCGCAGCGGCTGGCCGCTGGCCTGCAGGGCCATGAGCTGCGCCGGGGTGATGAGGGTGGTGTAGGGCGCGGCCACGGGCTCAACCTGGCAGGTGTTCGCCCAGCTTGGCGCGGTACCACTCGTGGAAGTGCTGCATGCCGTCTTCCATCGGGCTCTGGTAAGGACCGACTTCGCTGGTGCCGCGCTCAAACAAGGCTTTGCGGCCCGCGTCCATGCGCTCGGCGATCTCGTCGTCCTCGATGCAGGTTTCCATGTAGGCGGCGCGTTGCGCTGCCATGAATTCGGGCTCGAAGGCGGCGATTTCTTCGGGGTAGTAGAACTCGACCATGTTCATGGTTTTGTCCACGCTCAGGGGGTGCAGGGTGGACACGGTGAGCACGTGCGGGTACCACTCCACCATGATGTGGGGGTAGTAGGTCAGCCACACGGCGCCTTGTTCGGGCAGCTCGCCGTTGCGGTAGGCCATCAGCACCTCGTGCCACTTCTGGTAGGTGGGGCTGCCGCTTTTGCCCAGCAGGTTTTGCACGCCCACCGTCTGCACCGAGTATTCGGGCTTGAACTCCCACTGCAGGTCGTCGCAGGTGACGAAGTTGCCCAGCCCGGGGTGGAAGGGCACCACGTGGTAGTCCTCCAGATACACCTCGATGAAGGTCTTCCAGTTGTAATTGCAGGTGTGCAGCTCCACGTGGCCCAGCACCATGCCGTCAAAACTCAGCGTGGACGCGGGGCCCATGTTCGCCAGATCGGCGGCGATGTCGCGGCCGTTGTCTTCAAACAGCAGGCCGTTCCATTCGCGCAGCGGGTAGCGCTGCAGGTTCAGGCAGGGGTCTTGCGCGAAGTGGGGCGCGCCGATGAGTTCGCCCAACTGGCCCATGGCCGAGCCGCCGCTGTAGGTCCAGCGGTGCAGCGGGCACACGATGTTGCCGGCGGCGTGGCCGGCTTTGGCTTCGCCCAGGTTGCCACGCCCTTTGAGCATGACGGCCTGGCGGTGGCGGCAGACGTTGCTGACCAGTTCCACCCCTTGGGCGGTGCGCACCAGGGCGCGGCCTTCGCCTTCTTGGGGCAAGGCATAGTAGTCGCCGACGTTGGGAACGGCGTTGGTGTGCCCCACATATCGGGGCCCGCGCTGAAAGATGGTCTCCAGTTCGCGCCGGAACAGCGCCTCATCAAAATAACTGGAAACGGGCAATTGGCTTGCGGCCTGCTGCAATTGAAGACTCAAATCAGACATGAGGGTCCTGACCTAAAGACTCCCCCTATGAAGGGGCAGGGAAGCGCTTTATGAGACGAGTGAACGAATCAGCGCGGGAAGGGTGAAACAACTCCCATTGAGTTGGAAAGGGAGCGGGATTGTACCCCGGGGGGGTGGATGCGCCTAAAATCCAAGGCTTTGCCCGCCGCCTTGGTGGCCGGCCGACGACACCACCGCCTTCATGCCCAAAACCACCGCCCCCACCGCCCCGGCCCAGCCCGCCAGCTACGAAGCGGCCGTGCAGGAACTCGACGCCCTGGTGGCGCGCCTGGACGCCGGCCAGCTGCCACTGGACGAGCTGCTGACGCAGTACCAACGCGGCGCCCAACTGCTGGCCTACTGCCGCGAGAAGCTGGACGCGGTGGAGCAGCAGATCCAGGTGATGGACGGGGGCGAGCTGAAAAACTGGACGGCTGGCGCATGACGGCCCCCCAGACGCTGCCCCCGCTGGACTTTGCCGCCTGGACCGCCCGGCAACTGGCCGCGGTGGAGCGCGCCCTGGAGGCATTGGTGCCCGCCGACGCCCCGGCCGGCCTGGGCGAGGCCATGCGCTACGCCGTGCTGGACGGCGGCAAGCGCCTGCGCCCCCTGCTGACCCTGGCCACCGCCCAGGCCGTGGCCGGCGACCCGGAGGCCGCGCTGCCCGAGCCGGCCTTGCGCGCGGCCTGCGCGGTGGAACTGATCCACGCCTATTCGCTGGTGCACGACGACCTGCCCTGCATGGACAACGACGTGCTGCGCCGGGGCAAGCCCACGGTGCACGTGCGTTTTGGCGAAGCCCAGGCCCTGCTGGCCGGCGACGCCCTGCAGGCCCTGGCCTTTGAGCTGTTGCTGCCCGAAGCGGCGGCGCTGGACGAGGTACTGGCCGCGCGCCTGTGCCGCACCCTGGCGCGCGCCGCCGGCCACGAAGGCATGGCGGGCGGGCAGGCCATCGACCTGGCCGGGGTGGGGCAGGTACTGACCCAGCCCCAGCTGGAAGACATGCACCGCCGCAAGACCGGCGCCTTGCTGCTGGCCAGCGTGCGGCTGGGGGCACTGGCCGCCGGTGCCGCCGCCCGCCAGTGCGAGGCGCTGGACGCCTACGGCCGCGCCCTGGGCCTGGCCTTCCAGGTGGTGGACGATGTGCTCGACGTGACCGCCGACTCCGCCACCCTGGGCAAGACCGCCGGCAAGGACGCCGCCGCCGACAAGCCCACCTTCGTGGCCCTGCTGGGCCTGGACGGGGCGCGGGCCTACGCCGACGGCCTGCTGGCGCAGGCCCTGGAGGCGCTGGACCGCGCCGGCCTGCCCGACCCCCGCGCCCTGGCGCAACTGGCCCACGGCGTGGTGCAACGCACCCACTGACCCCGGCCCGAACCCGAACTAGACACCCCATCCATGACCGGACTGCTCGACACCATCCAAGCCCCCGCCGACCTGCGCCGCCTGCCGCGCAGCGCGCTGCGCCCCCTGGCCGACGAGCTGCGCGAGTTCCTGCTGCACAGCGTGGCCAAGACCGGCGGGCACCTCAGCTCCAACCTGGGCACGGTGGAGCTGACCGTGGCGCTGCACTACGTGTTCGACACGCCGCACGACCGCATCGTCTGGGACGTGGGCCACCAGACCTACCCGCACAAAATCCTGACCGGCCGGCGCGACCGCATGCCCACCCTGCGCCAGCTGGGCGGCATCAGCGGCTTTCCGCTGCGCAGCGAAAGCGAGTACGACGCCTTCGGCACCGCGCACTCGTCCACCAGCATTTCGGCCGCGCTGGGCATGGCCCTGGCCGCCAAACAGAAGGGCGAACACCGGCACGCCATCGCCGTCATCGGCGACGGCGCCATGACCGCCGGCATGGCTTTTGAGGCGCTGAACAACGCCGGCGTCAGCGACAGCCGGCTGCTGGTCATCCTCAACGACAACGACATGTCCATCAGCCCGCCGGTGGGCGCGCTCAACCGCTACCTGGCGCAGCTGATGAGCGGGCGCTTTTACTCCGCCGCCAAGCACGTGGGCAAGCAGGTGCTGAGCGTGGCGCCGCCGCTGTTCGAGTTGGCCAAGCGGTTGGAAGAACAGGCCAAGGGCATGGTGGTGCCGGCCACGCTGTTCGAGAAGTTCGGCTTCAACTACATCGGTCCCATCGACGGCCACGACCTCGACAGCCTGGTCCCGACGCTGGAAAACATCCGCGAACTGGACGGCCCGCAGTTCCTGCACGTGGTGACCAAAAAAGGCCAGGGCTACAAACTGGCCGAGGCCGACCCGATCGCTTACCACGGCCCCGGCAAGTTCGACCCCAGTGTGGGCCTGCAGCAGCCCGCCCAGGCGCCCAGGCCCACCTTCAGCCAGGTGTTCGGCCAGTGGCTGTGCGACATGGCCGCGCACGATGCGCGGCTGGTCGGCATCACCCCGGCCATGCGGGAAGGCTCGGGCATGGTGGAGTTCCACCGCCGTTTCCCCGAGCGCTACCACGACGTGGGTATTGCCGAGCAGCACGCGGTGACCTTCGCCGCCGGCCTGGCCTGCGAAGGCCTCAAGCCCGTGGTGGCCATTTATTCCACCTTCTTGCAGCGCGCCTACGACCAGCTGGTGCACGACGTGGCCCTGCAGAACCTGCCGGTGGTGTTCGCGCTGGACCGTGCTGGCTTGGTGGGCGCCGACGGCCCGACCCACGCCGGGGCCTACGACATTCCCTTCCTGCGCTGCGTGCCCAATGTCTCCATCGCCTGCCCGGCGGACGAGGCCGAGTGCTACGGCCTGCTGTCCACCGCCCACGAGCAAAACCACCCGGTGGCGGTGCGTTACCCACGCGGCACCGGCGCCGGCACGGCCTTGCCCACCACCCTGGCCGGCCTGCCGTTTGGCCAAGGCGAGGTGCGCCGCCGTGGCCGCGGCGTGGCCATCCTGGCTTTTGGCACCCTGCTGTACCCGGCGCTGGAGGCCGGAGCGGCCCTGAACGCCACCGTGGCCAACATGCGCTGGGCCAAGCCGCTGGACACCGATCTGTTGCGCGAACTGGCCCGCGACCACGAAGCCCTGGTGACGGTGGAAGAGGGCGCCTTGCCCGGCGGCGCCGGCTGTGCCGTGCTGGAGGCCTTGCAGGCCGCCGGCCTGACGGTGCCCGTGCTGACCCTGGGCCTGCCGGACCGCTTCATCGAGCATGGCGACCCGGCCAAGCTGCTGGCCCTACTGGGGCTGGACGCCGCCGGCATCGAGCGCAGCGTGCGCGAACGCTTCGGGGCGGCCTTGCAGGCAGAGGCCCATTTGAAAATAGTTGGCGCCAGCGACTGATGTTTGAAATCTTTTTGTGCGCGTCGGTGGTCCGATCGGGTTAACCCGGCAAAACGGGCCTTCGACTTTCCTTACAATCATTTCACCTGCCATTCTTGGCAAGTCGGGCCTGTGCCCGGATGAAACAACAACCCATTTGGAGTCAACAGACATGGATCGTCGCTCATTGATCGCCGGGTCCGGCGCCATCGGCCTGGCCGGCCTGCTCGCCGCCTGCGGCAAGAAAGAGGAAGCCGCCGCTCCCGCAGCCGCTCCTGCTGCCCCGGCTGTGGCCACCGGTGACACGGTGCGCTGGCGCATCGCCTCCAGCTTCCCCAAGGCGCTGGACACCATTTACGGTGGCGCCGAGGTGTTCGCCAAGGCCGTGAACGACATGTCCGGCGGCAAGTTCCAGATCTCGGTGCACCCCGGTGGCGAACTGGTGCCCCCGTTCGGTGTGGTCGATGCGGTGCAACAAGGCACCGTGGAAGCGGCCCACACCTGTGCCTACTACCACATCGGCAAGGACGACACCTTTGCCATGGGCACCGCCATCCCCTTCGGCCTCAACAGCCGCCAGCTGACCTCGTGGATGTACCACGGCAACGGCCTCAAGCTGTTCCGCGAGTTTTACGACCAGTACAACATCATCAACTTCCCTTGCGGCAACTCCGGTGCCCAGATGGGCGGCTGGTTCCGCAAGGAAATCAAGGGCGTGGGCGACATCAACGGCCTGAAGATGCGCCTGGGCGGCTTCGCTGGCAAGGTGCTGTCGCGCCTGGGCGCGGTGCCCCAGGCCATCCCGGGTGGTGAAATTTACCAGGCGCTGGAGCGCGGCACCATCGACGCCTGCGAATGGGTCGGCCCCTACGACGACGAAAAACTGGGCTTCAACAAAGTCGCCCCGTTCTACTACTACCCCGGCTGGTGGGAGGGCGGCGCCCAGATCGACCTCTACATCAACAAAGAGGCGTACAACAAGCTGTCGGCCGAGAACAAAGCCATCGTGGAAGCCGCCGCGGCCTACGCCCACACCGACATGCAGGCCAAGTACGACGCCCTGAACCCGCCGGCGCTCAAGCGCCTGGTGGCGTCGGGCACCAAGGTGCTGCCCTTCCCCAAGAGCACCATGGACGCCGCGTTCAAGGCCGCCAACGAGCTGTACACCGAGCTGAGCGACACCAACGCCAACTGGAAAAAGATCTACAGCGACTACGCGGAATTCCGCCGCGATCAGAACCTGTGGTTCCGCTTCACCGAAGGCCTGTTCGACAACTACATGCAGAACTCCCGCCTGTGAGCGGCGGGTTGACGGCCTGAACCGAGCCCCGCGCCAGCGCGGGGCTTTTTTTGCTTGACCCGAACCGGTGTCTGGCGGGAACCCCCGCCAGGCCCCACGGTTCTGAGCCAGAAGCCCAGAACCACGCCCCGTGTGAGCGGAGGACCCGACCATGAAATCTTTGATGCTCATTGCCCGCGGCATAGACCTGCTCAACGGCACCATCGGCAAACTGGCCATGTGGCTGATTTTGGCGGCGACGCTGATCAGCGCGGGCAACGCCATCTCGCGCAAGGCGTTCAACCTGAGTTCCAACGCCTTTCTGGAAATCCAGTGGTACCTGTTCGCCGCCGTGTTCATGCTGGGCGGGGGCTATGCCTTTCTGCGCAACGCCCACGTGCGCATCGACGTGCTGTCGGGCCGCCTGTCGCCCCGTGCGCGCAACTGGATCGACGTGGTCGGCATCCTGGTGTTCCTGTTCCCGCTGTGCTACATGTTGGCCAGCATGGGCTGGCCGGTGTTTGCCCGGGCTTGGGCCAGCGGTGAGATTTCTTCCAGCGCCGGCGGCCTGGTGCGCTGGCCGGTGTACGGCCTGATTCCGCTGGGCTTTGCCTTGCTGGCGCTGCAGGGTCTGTCCGAACTGATCAAACGGCTGAACTTCCTGTTCTGCGCCGGTCCGGACCCCTTGAGCCACACCGGCCCCAGCGAAACCGAACTGCTGGCCCAGGAAATTGCCGCCGCCGAAAAAGCCGCCGCCGGAGCCCACAAATGACCGAGCTGATGTCCAACCAATTCGTCCCCATGATGTTCATGGGGCTGATGTTCTTCCTGCTGGCGGGTTTCCCGGTGGCGTTTTCGCTGGCGGCCACCGGGCTGTTCTTTGGCCTGGTGGGCATGGAGTTGGGCCTGTTCCCCCAGACCCTGTTCAACGCGCTGCCGCTGCGTGTCTTTGGCATCATGCAGAACGACACGCTGCTGGCCATCCCCTTCTTCACGCTCATGGGCATCATCCTGGAGCGCAGCCGCATGGCCGAGGACCTGCTGGAGACCATCGGCCAGGTGTTCGGGCCGCTGCGCGGTGGCCTGGGCATTGCCGTGGTGCTGGTGGGCGCGCTGCTGGCCGCCACCACCGGCGTGGTGGCCGCGGCCGTCATTTCCATGGGCCTGATCTCGCTGCCCATCATGCTGCGCAACGGCTACAACCGCGCCATCGCCACCGGCACCATCACCGCGTCGGGCACGTTGGCGCAGGCGCTGCCGCCGTCGCTGGTGCTCATCGTGCTGGCCGACCAGCTCGGCCGCTCGGTCGGTGACATGTACGCCGGCGCCCTGATCCCCGGCCTGATGCTGGTGGGGCTGTACCTGGTGTTCATGGTGGGGGTGGCGCTGTTCAAGCCCGACTGGGTGCCGGCCCTGCCGCCCGAGGCGCGCATCTACAACGAAGCCAACGGCAACAGCGGCCACCGCTCGCTGTTCGTGCTGCTGGCCATCGCCGGTGGCGTGGCCTATGCGTGGTCGCAGGTGCACAGCGGGCTGATGCAGCGCTGGTTCGAGCGCAGCGGCGACGCCCCGTCGGACGAAACCTTCATCATCTCGGCGCTGGTGGCCGCCATGGTGGCGCTGGTGCTGGCCCTGCTGAACAAACTGCTGCGGCTCAACCTGGTGTCGCGCCTGGCGCAGCAGGTCACCTTTGTGCTGATTCCGCCGCTGGTGCTGATCTTCCTGGTGCTGGGCACCATTTTCCTGGGCGTGGCCACGCCGACCGAAGGCGGCGCCATGGGTGCGATCGGCGCCTTGATCATGGCCCTGGCGCGGCGCCGGCTCTCGCTGTCGCTGCTGATGCAGGCCCTGGAAAACAGCACCAAGCTGTCGATCTTCGTGATGTTCATCCTGATCGGCTCGACGGTGTTCAGCTTCACCTTCAACGCCGCCGACGGCCACATCTGGGTGGAGCACCTGTTCGACAAGCTGCCGGGCGGCCAACTGGGCTTCCTCATCTTCGTCAACCTGCTGGTGTTTGGCCTGGGCTTCTTCATCGATTTCTTCGAGATCGCCTTCATCGTCATCCCGCTGCTGGCGCCGGTGGCCGAGAAGCTGGACATCAACCTGATCTGGTTCGGCATCATCATCGCGATGAACCTGCAGACGTCCTTCCTGACGCCGCCGTTCGGCTTTGCGCTGTTCTACCTGCGCAGCGTGGCCGCGCGCAACGACTACACCGACGAGGTGACCGGCAAGCGCATCAAGGCGGTGACCACCGAGCAGATCTACAAAGGCTCGATCGCCTTCATCGCGCTGCAACTGCTGATGGTGGCGGTGCTGCTGTGGCAGCCGTCGCTGGTGACCGGGCAGCTCAAGCAGGCGCAGGCCGTGGACGAGTCGGCGGTGCGCGACCAGTTGCTGAACATGCCAGGGTTCGACAGCGGCGGTTTTGGCAACTCCCCCTGGGGCAACGAGGAGGAGGCGCCAGACCCGGCCGAGGACGCTGCGCCTGCCCCGGCCGACGGCGCCGCCGCACCCCTGACCCAGACCATCGACCCGCTGCAGGCCCTGCAGGAGTCGATGCGCAAACCCTGAGCCCGCGCCCATGCAGATCGACGTGAAAATCCTGGACGGGCGGTTGCGCGAGCAGCCCCCGGCCTACGCCACCGCTGGCAGCGCCGGGCTGGACCTGCGTGCCTGCCTGGACGCGCCGCTGACCCTGGCGCCCAACGCCTGGCAGTTGGTGCCCACCGGCATGGCCATCCACCTGGCCGACCCGGGCTACGCGGCCCTGATCCTGCCGCGTTCGGGCTTGGGGCACAAGCACGGCATCGTGCTGGGCAACCTGGTGGGCCTGATCGACAGCGACTACCAAGGCCAGCTCATGGTGAGCGCCTGGAACCGCAGCGACGTGGCCTTCACCATCGAGCCGATGGAGCGGATCGCGCAGCTGGTGATCGTGCCGGTGCTGCAGGCCCGCTTCAACTGGGTGGACGACTTTGGCGCCGCCACCGAGCGTGGGGTGGGCGGCTACGGCTCCACCGGCCGGGGCTGACCGCTGGGTCCCGCCCGACTGGCCAGGGCTGCCCGCCGGTTGGGGCAGGGTATCTGGCCCGGTGGCGCATCAGGCGCCGGGTGGGGTGTCCAGCTTGAAAAAACCGGTGCCCAGGGTGCCCTGGCCCACCTCTTCCAGCGTGGCTTCGCGCACCGCATGCACCTTGAGCGCGATGCGCAGCGCGATGCCGGCCAGCGGGTGGTTGGCGTCCATCACCACGTGTTCCGGGTAGATCTCGCTCACAAAGTACAGCCGGTCGGCCGGGGCGGCCGGGTTGCAGCCAGGGGGCAGGCCCTCGAAGGCCATGCCTTCTTCCAGTTCCGCCGGGAAGCAGCTGCGCGGTTCCAGGTAGAGCAGTTGGTCGTCGAAATCGCCGAAGGCGTGCTCGGGCTCCAGGTGCAGCTCCAGCACGTCGCCCACGGCGTGGCCCTGCAGGGCCTCGTCGATCTTGGCCAGCAGGTCGTGGCCACCGACGAGGAATTCCGTCGGTTCGTCCAGTTCGTCCAGCGCTTCGCCCAAGGTGTCTTTCAGCGTCCAGGTCAACGACACGACGCATTGCGGGTTGATTTTCATCGGACAATTGTCCCATGACTTCCCCCCAAGCCCGCCACCCCGCCACCGCGACTGCGCCTTTGCCCGACACCCCCCTGGCCCTGCTCGGTGGCCTGACGCCGCGCCAGTTCATGCGCCGGCACTGGCAGAAAAAGCCGCTGCTGATCCGCCAGGCCATGCCCGGTTTTGCCCCGCTGCTGGACCGCGCCGAGTTGTTTGCGCTGGCCGGGCAGGAAGGGGTGGAGTCGCGCGCCATCGTGCGGCAGGCCGGGGGCGACTGGCGCCTGAGCCACGGCCCCTTGGCGCGCAAGGCGCTGCCGCCGTTCAAGCAGCCGGCCTGGACGCTGCTGGTGCAGGGCGTGGACCTGCACGTGGACGCGGTGCACCGGCTGATGCAGGGCTTTCGCTTCGTGCCCGACGCCCGGCTCGACGACCTGATGATTTCCTGGGCCAGCGAAGGCGGCGGCGTGGGCCCGCACTTCGACAGTTACGACGTGTTCCTGCTGCAGGCCAGCGGCAAGCGCCACTGGCGCATCGGCCGGCAGAAGGACCTGACCCTGCAGGAGGGCGTGCCCCTGAAGATCCTGCAGCATTTTGAGCCCGAGGAAGAGTGGGTGCTGGAGCCGGGCGACATGCTCTACCTGCCGCCCAAGTGGGCCCACGACGGCGTGGCGGTGGACGGCGAGTGCATGACCTATTCGGTGGGTTTCCGCGCGCCGCAGCGCGGCGGCCTGGCCGGCGAGCTGGCGCTGCGCCTGGCCGACGAACACGAGGACGAGGTGCTCTACCGCGATCCGCAGCAGGTCGCGACCGACCAGCCCGCCGCCGTGCCCGCCGGGTTGCTGGACTTTGCCCGCGACGGCCTGCAGCGCCTGCTGGCCGACGACCAGGCGCTGGGCTGCGCCCTGGGCGAGGTGCTGACCGAACCCAAACCCAAGGTCTGGTTCGAGGAGCCGGTCGAGGCCTGGGCCACCGGCGCGGTGCGGCTCGACCGCCGCACCCGCATGCTGTACGACGAGCGCCACATCTTCATCAACGGCGAGGCCTTCCGGGCCGGGGGGCGCGATGCGCGCCTGATGCGCGAGCTGGCCGACCGGCGTGGGCTGGACGCCGAGCGCGTGCAGCGCGCCAGCGCCGAGGCCCAGGCCCTGCTGGCCGACTGGCACGACGCCGGTTGGCTGCACTTGGACCCCGAGGTGGGTGGTGACTGACCAGCCGGAGCACCCGGACCCGCCGGGCTGGCCCGCCGACGGTCGGCACAGCGGCCGTGCCGACTTCCAGCAGGCCTTGCGCGCCTGCATCGCCCAGGCCCAGGCCGAGCGGGTGGGGCAGATGTGGTGGTGCGACCCCGACTTTGCCGACTGGCCCTTGCACGAGGCCGCGGTGGTGGCGCAACTGCAGGCCTGGAGCCTGGCCGGTGGACGTTTGCGCATGCTGGCCAGCGATTTCCGCCATGTGCAGGCCCATGCCCCGCGTTTCTTGCGTTGGCGCCAGCTGTGGGACCACCGCTTCGAGGCCCGTGCCACCGGCCGCAGCCGTTGGGCCGAAACGCCGTCGCTCTGGCTGGGCGGCGAGCGGCTGCTGCTGCGGCTGGACGCAGTGGGCAGCGCCTTCTTCGTCACCACCGAGCGGGCACGCCGTGCCCAAACCGAAGAGCGGCTGCAGTCGCTGTGGCAGCAGTCGGTGGTGGCGCTGCCGGCCAGCACCCTGGGCTTGTGAACGCCACAGGTGTTGCAAGATGGCAACGAAGTTGCAACCGTTTGAAAATATTTTTTTTGAGGGTTAACCCGGGTTCTTTTGCGCATTATGATGCGCTCCGAGCTGGTGCATGTCTAGGTCACTGTGGTGCATTGGTTCCACCGGGTTTGTCCATCGGGGGGGCGGATACGGTGATTGCAAATCGCTCCCGGGTCCTTATACGCATTCACATCATGAACAAGTCTCTCGTCATCGCCGCCGTCATGGCCGCCGCAGTTCTGGCCGCTTGCGGCAAGAAAGAAGAAGCCGCTGCACCCGCAGTGGAAACCACCGCTCCCGCTGCCGCTCCGGCCGCTGACGCTGCTGCCCCCGCTGCTCCGGCCGCCGACGCCGCTGCCGCTCCGGCCGCTGACGCTGCTGCTGCCCCCGCCGCTCCGGCCGACGCCGCCGCTGCTCCGGCCGCTCCTGCCGAAGAGAAAAAGCAGTGATGTGTTGAGGGCGCAAGCCCTCACGCCACTCAAAAAACCGCCTCGCGTTTGCCGGGCGGTTTTTTTGCGTCTGAACCCTGGTCTGTACCGCTGCGGCGGGCTTGGCGGGCCCGCCGGACGGCTTGAGCGGGCGTGGGCTGTGGGCCGAGGTGGCCCCGGCCGTGTCAGGCTCAGTTCAGCTTTTTGACCAAGACGCGGCTGCGCCGGTCCCAGTTGTATTTGCGCTTGCGCGCCTCGGGCAGCCAGTCGGCGTCCACCGGCTGGAAGCCGCGCTTGATGAACCAGTGCATGGTGCGGGTGGTGAGCACGAAGATGCTTTCCAGGCCCATGTAGCGGGCCCGTTGCTCGATGCGTTTGAGCACCTTTTCGCCATCGCCCTGGCCCTGCGCCTGGGGCGACACCGTCAGCGCCGCCATTTCGGCGGTGCGGGCTTCCGGGTAGGCGTACAGCGCCGCGCAGGCGAAGATCACCCCGTCGTGCTCGATGATGGTGTAGTTGGCCACGTCGCGCTCGATTTCGGTGCGGCTGCGTTTGACCAGGGTGCCGTCCTTCTCGAACGGTTCGATCAGCTGCAGGATGCCGCCCACGTCGTCGGCGCTGGCTTCGCGCAGTTCTTCCAGCTTTTCGTCCACCACCATGGTGCCGATGCCGTCGTGCACGTACACCTCCAGCAGCAGCGCGCCGTCCACCGCGAACGGGATGATGTGGCTGCGTTCCACGCCCGCTTTGCAGGCTTTCACGCAGTGCTGCAGGTAAAAGCCCACGTCGGTCGGCAAATGGCTGGGCGGCAGCTCGGCCAGGATGTTTTCGGCCTGGGCCAGCGGCAGTTCGGTGTCGATGGGGTTGTCTTCGCTGTCGGGCCGGTGCGGGTCCATGCGGATGCCCGGGATTTCCGTCACAAACAGCAGCTTGTCGGCCTGCAGCGCGATGGCCACACTGGTCGCCACCTCCTCCATGCTGAGGTTGAAGGCCTCGCCGGTGGGCGAGAAGCCGAAGGGTGACAGCAGCACCATCGCGCCCATGTCCAGGGTGCGCATCAGGCCGCCCACGTCCACCTTGCGCACCAGGCCGGAGTGCTGGAAGTCGATGCCGTCCACGATGCCCACCGGCCGCGCGGTGATGAAGTTGCCCGAGATGACGCGCACCGTGGCGCCGGCCATGGGGGTGTTGGGTAGGCCCTGGCTGAAGGCAGCCTCGATTTCGTAGCGCAGCTGGCCGGCGGCTTCCTGGGCGCAGTCCAGCGCCACCTCGTCGGTGATGCGGATGCCGTTGTGGTAACGCGCTTCGTGCCCCTTGGCGCGCAGCTGTTCGTTCACCTGCGGCCGAAAGCCGTGCACCAGCACCACGCGCACGCCCATGCTCTGGATGAGGGCCAGGTCTTGCGCCAGGTTGGGCAGCTTGCCGGCGGCAATCGCCTCGCCCGGAATGCCCACCACAAAGGTCTGGTTGCGGAACTTGTGGATGTAGGGCGCCACCGAACGGAACCAGGGCACGAAGGTGAAGTTGAAGACCGTGGACATGTCAGGGCAAAGTGGGCGGCCACCGCGTGGCGCAGACCCCTAGGATAATCGCAAGCTTCGCCTTTTCCGGGCCCCGCCCCGTTCCGCCTTGACCGCCACCGCTTTGAAGATCGAGTTTCCCGAATCCCTGCCCGTCTCGGGCAAGCGCCACGAGATCGAGGCGGCGCTGCGCGCGCACCAGGTGGTGATCGTCTGCGGCGAAACCGGCTCGGGCAAGACCACCCAACTGCCTAAGATCGCGCTGGCCATGGGGCGCGGCGGGCAGGCGCAGCGCCAGGCCTTGGCCGCGGGCGCGGCGGCCGGGGCTGCGGCCGCCCAGGCCGAGGGCGAGGCGCGGGGTGCGCGCGGTGGACGCAGCGGCGGGCGGCCCGCACGCCCCCAGCTGATCGGCCACACCCAGCCGCGCCGCATCGCCGCCAGTTCGGTGGCCACGCGCATCGCCGAGGAGTTGCAAACCCCGCTGGGCGAGGTGGTGGGCTACAAGGTGCGCTTCAACGACCGCCTCGGGAAAAACGCCTCGGTCAAGCTGATGACCGATGGCATCCTGCTGGCCGAAACGCAAACCGACCCGCTGCTGCAGGCCTACGACACCCTCATCATCGACGAGGCGCACGAGCGCAGCCTGAACATCGACTTCCTGCTGGGCTACATCAAGCAGATCCTGCCGCGCCGCCCGGATTTGAAGGTGATCGTCACCTCGGCCACCATCGACGCCGACCGCTTTGCGCGGCACTTCGCTTCGCGCCACGGACCGGCGCAGGTGATCCTGGTGTCGGGCCGCACCTTCCCGGTGGAGCAGCGCTACCGCCCGTTCGAGGAGTCGCGCGAGCACGACCTGAACGACGCCATCGCCGACGCGGTGGACGAACTCTGGCGCGGTGGCGCCCAGGCGGGCGACATTTTGGTGTTTTTGCCTGGTGAGCGCGAGATCCGAGAGGCCGCCGACCACCTGCGCAAGCACCTGGCCCACGTGCCGGCGCTGCGCAGCGCCGAGGTGCTGCCTTTGTTCGCGCGCCTGAGCGCCGCCGAGCAGGACCAGATTTTCAAACCCCACGGTCAGCGCCGCATCGTCATCGCCACCAACGTGGCCGAAACCTCGCTGACCGTGCCCGGCATCCGTTACGTCATCGACGCCGGCACCGCACGGGTCAAGCGCTACAGCCTGCGCAGCAAGGTCGAGCAGTTGCTGGTGGAGCCGATCAGCCAGGCCGCGGCCAACCAGCGCGCCGGCCGCTGCGGTCGGGTGGCCGACGGCATCTGCATCCGCCTGTACGACGAGGCCGATTTCAACGCCCGCCCGCGCTTCACCGACCCGGAAATTCTGCGCTCCTCGCTGGCGGCGGTGATTCTGCGGATGAAGTCGTTGCACCTGGGGCAGGTCGAGGATTTTCCGTTCCTGGAAGCGCCTTCGCGCCGCGCCATCACCGACGGCTACCAGCTGTTGCAGGAGCTGGGCGCGGTGGACGAGTTCAACGCCCTCACGCCCCTGGGCGCCGAACTGGCCAAGCTGCCGCTGGACCCGCGCGTGGGCCGCATGATTCTGGAGGCGCGCAACCGCCATGCCCTGGACGAGGTGCTGGTGATCGCCAGCGCGTTGAGCGTGCAGGACGTGCGCGAACGCCCGATGGAGGCGCAAGCCCAGGCCGACCAGGCCCACGCCAAGTTCGACGACGAGAAAAGCGAGTTCACCAGCTACCTGAAGCTGTGGCACTGGCTGGAGACCGCGCGCGGCGGCAAGCCCGCGGCACCCCAGGCGGCGGCTGCGCCCGCGCCCAGCCACGGCCCGATCGGCTTTGCCGAGCTGAAGGCCTTGCGGCGCCAGGCGCCCACGTCCGGCGGTCCGGCGGTGCCTACCGCCGGCGCCACCCACAAGCTCAGCCACCGCCAGTACGAGGCGCTGCTGCGGCAGAACTTCATCAGCGTGCGCCGGGTGCGCGAGTGGCGCGACATCCACAGCCAGCTCCACACCGTGGTGGCCGAACACGGCTGGCAGCTCAACACCGCCCCGGCCAGCTACGAGCAGCTGCACCTGTCCATGCTGTCCGGGTTGCTGGGCAACCTCGGCTGCAAGCACGACACCGAGGACGTGTACCTGGGGGCGCGCGGCATCAAGTTCCACCGCCACCCGGGCGCGCACCTGAGCAAGCGCCCGGGCCGCTGGATCGTCTGTGCCGAACTGGTGGAGACCGCGCGCCTGTTCGGGCGCGGCATCGCCGCCATCGAGCCGCAATGGCTGGAACAGGTGGGCGCGCACCTGCTGAAAAAGCAGATGCTGGACCCGCACTGGGAAAAGAAGGCGGCCGAGGTGGTGGGCTACGAACGCGCCACGCTCTACGGCCTGGTGGTGTATCAGCAGCGCCGCGTGCACTACGGCCGGGTGGACCCGGTGGGCGCGCGCGACATCTTCATCCGCGAAGCGCTGGTGGCCGGCCTGTACGAAGACACCTGGCCGGCCGAGGCGCTGGCGCGCCTGCCCTTCCTGGCCGCCAACCGCAAACTCATCCGCCAGGTGCAGGAACTGGAGCACAAGTCGCGCCGGCAGGACGTGCTGGTGGACGACGCCCTGATCCACGCTTTCTACGACAGCCAGTTGCCACCCGAGGTGTGCAGCGGCCGCGAGCTGGAGCGCTGGTACCGCGACGCGGCGCGCCAGCAGCCCAAGCTGCTGCAGCTGACGCGCGAGGAGCTGATGCGCCACGAGGCCGCCGGGGTGACCGGCAACGCCTTCCCCAAAACCGTGAAGCTGGGCGGGGTGGACTGCAGCGCCAGCTACCTGCACGAGCCGGGCGACCCGAAAGACGGCCTGACCGTGGCCGTGCCGCTGTTCGTGCTGAACCAGGTGAGCGAGGAGCGCTGCGAGTGGCTGGTGCCCGGCATGCTGAAAGACAAGGTCCAGGCCCTGCTGAAAAGCCTGCCGCAAAAGCCGCGCGCCCGGCTGGTGCCCCTGCCCGACAGCGCCGAGCAGATCGCTGCCGCGCTGACCGGCCCCGAGCGCTGGGGCCAAGGCAGCCTGACCGACGCGCTGCTGAAAGAGGTGCGGCAGATGGCCGGCCTGGACGTCCAGCGCAGCGACTTCAAGCTCGACATGCTGCAGCCGCACCAGTTCATGAACCTGCGCGTGGTGGACGAACACGGCCGCCAGTTGGGCCAGAGCCGCAACCTGCCGGCGCTCAAGGCCGAGTGGGGGGCCAAGGCCCGCGGCGCTTTCCAGGCCCTGGCCCAGCTCAAGCTGGCTGGCCAGACCGAGGCACCCCGGCACGCCGCGGCCCCCGAGGCGGCGGCATCGGCAGGGGGGGATACCTCCGCGCCGGGCCGCGCTGGCGCGGCCCCTGCGGTGCGGTCCACGGCCGCTGGCGCGGCGGCGGCCCAGCCGGCCCCGGGCAGCGGCCCCGCCGCCGCGGACGGCACCCTGCGCCACACCGCCTGGACCTTCGGCGACTGGCCCGAGATCATGGAAATCCGCCAGGGCGGCCAGACGCTGATCGGCTTTCCGGCGCTGATCGACCTGGGCGACGCGGTGGCCATCCAGGTGTTCGACGAACCCGACGTGGCCGCGCGCAAGCACCGCAGCGGCCTGCGCCGGCTGTTCGCCCTGCAGCTGAAGGACGCGCTCAAGTACCTGGAGAAAAACATCCCCGACCTGCAGAAAATGGCTGTGGCTTACATGGCCTTGGGCACGCAGGAGGAGCTGCGCGAGCAGATCATCGGCGTGGCGATGGAGCGCGCCTTTTTGGCCGAACCGCTGCCCGCCCACGAGGCCGACTTCAAGCGCCGGCTGGACGAGGGCCGGGGCCGGCTGACGCTGATCGCCCAGGAAGTGGCGCGCCTGTGCGGCACCGTGTTGCAGGAGCACGCCGCCGCCGCGCGCAAGCTCAAAGACACCAGGCAGGCCCCCGACGCGGTGGCCGACGCCAGCCAGCAACTGCAACGCCTGGTGGGCAAGCGCTTTCTGGCCGAGACGCCCTGGAGCGCGCTGCAGCACCTGCCGCGCTACCTCAAGGCCATCGTGCTGCGGCTGGACAAGCACCGCAGCGACCCGGCGCGCGACACCACCCGCATGGCCGAGGTCAAGGCCCAGGAGCAGCGCTACTGGCGCTTGTTGGCCGAGCGCAAGGGCGTGCGCAACGAGCGCATGGACGAGTTCCGCTGGCTGCTGGAAGAGTTCCGGGTCAGCCTGTTCGCCCAGGAGTTGCGCACACCGCAGCCGGTCAGCGCCAAACGGCTGGACAAGGTCTGGGCCCAGATCGCGCAGTGAGCGCGGGCCCAGCCTGTGCCTCGCCGCACTACCGGGGCGACTGGGGTCACAACCGGGCCAGCCGCTCCAGCGCGCGTTGCAGGGTGGCGTCCTGCTTGGCAAAGCAAAAGCGCACCACGCGCTGGTCGAAGCCGTTGCCGTAAAACGCCGACAGCGGGATGGCCGCCACCCC
>NZ_JAAQQT010000625.1:0-35423 GCF_011742065.1 Aquabacterium sp. A08 | reverse complement strand
GCGGTCGGTGCGGTCGGCGCCAGCCAGACCGTGTTGCGCCCCGCCGCCTTGGCGCGGTACATGGCCATGTCGGCCTGTTTCAGCAGGTCGTCGGGTTCGGTGGCCTGGCCGTCGAACATCACCACCCCGATGCAGGCGGTGCAGCGGTGCTCCACGGCGTGCACCCCGCCGCTGGCCTGTTCCACCGCCAGGCAATAGGGTTCGGCCAGTGCGGCGAGCAGTTTGCCCGCCACCGCGCGGGCCAGTTCCACCGAGGTCTGCGGGTCGGTGTGCAGGTCGCCCAGCAGCACCACGAACTCGTCCCCGCCGAAGCGCGCCACGGTGTCGGTTTCGCGCACGCTGTGGGTCAGGCGGTGCGCCACCTCCACCAGCAGCAAATCGCCCACCCGATGGCCGTGGGTGTCGTTCAGGGGTTTGAAGTTGTCCAGGTCCAGGAACATCAGCGCGCCATGCAGTCCGCTGCGCCGGTGGCTGGCCATGGCCTGGGCCAGGTTGTGGGTCAGCAGGCGGCGGTTGGGCAGCTCGGTCAGGGTGTCGTGCAGCGCCTGCTGCTGAATCTTGGCCTCCAGCCGCCGCCGCTCGGTGATGTCGGTCATGAAGCTCAGGGTGGCGGGCTGGCCCAGCCACTCGAAGGGCGCGTCGTTCAGCTCGAACCAGCGCTCCCCCTGGTGGCGCGTCAGCACCCGGAACGTGTGGTGCTGGGGCGCGGCCTGGCCGTCGGCGGGGGCCGACGCGCGTATCACCCGGTCGCGGTCGTCCTCGTGGATCAGCGGGGCCAGGGGCTGGTTCAGCACCTCGGCCGGGGTGTGGCCGCACAGCTGGAAGAAGCGGGGGTTGGCGAAGCGCAGCACGCCGTTCTGGATCACGGCAATGCCCTCGTTGGCGGTTTCGATCAGCAGCCGGTAGTGCCGTTCCCGTTCCAGCAATTGCTGGGCTTCGCGGCTGCGTTCGATGGCGATGCCCGCCAGCAGGGCCGCTTCTTCGATGAGGGCGATGTCGGCGGGGCTGGGCGTGTGCGGGCGGTGGTGGTAGATGGCGAAGGTGCCCAGCACCCGCTGGTCCGACGAAAAAATGGGTTGCGACCAGCACGCCCCCAGCCCGGCCTGGGCCGCCAGTTCGCGGTAGGGCGCCCAGTAAGGGTGGCTGGCGATGTCTTCCACCACCACCCGTTGCCGGGTGTGGGCCGCGGTCCCGCAGGAGCCCGCGCCCGGGCCGATGGGCAGGCCCTGCACCGCGTCGTTGTAGAACGCCGGCAGGCTGGGGGCGGCGCCGGTTTGCAGGTGCTGGCCTTGCCGGTCCAGCAGCAGGATGCTGCACAACATGCGCGGGTGCAGGGTCTCGATGCCCTGCACGATTTCGTGCAGCAGGGTGGGCAACGGGGTGCCCTGGGCCAGCAGTTCCAGGATCCGGTTGCGGAAGGCCTGGTAGCGCTGGTTCTGGCGCAGGGCGTGTTCGGCCCGGTCCTCGTTCATGATGATCAGGCCCAGGGCCAGCAGCAGGGTGCCGGTCAGGGTAAACAGGAAGGTCAGGGACTGCAGGGTGCCGCCCTGGAACAGCTGCTGCACCGTGAACTGGCCGGTGGCCACGGTCCAGGTGCGCGCGGCCATCATGATGGCCATCAACAGCGCACCGAACACCAGCAGTTGTTCGCCGCGCCCCCTGGGCGCGTGGCGTTGCTGGCGCGCCACCGCCGCCACAAACAGCAGTTGCAGGCCGTACACCGAACTGCCCAGCAGCAGCCGGGCCGTGAAATTGTCCAGAAGAAACGGAAAGCTCAGCCCGATCACCGCCACCGGGGCCCAGGCCCACCAGACGGGCCAGCGCTGGTCGTGGAAGCGGCGGATGCCCAAGGCGTACACCGCCAGCGCCCCGGACATGCACACGTTGGCCACCACCACCGAGGCCCAGTCCGGCACCTGGCCCCTCAGGCCGTAGAGCACGTAGCCCAGCGCCTGCACGCCCAGCGCTGTGGCCCACAGCAGCAGGTTGCGGTGCCGTTGGCGCCCGATAAAGCCGATCGCCACGGCCAGCACCGCGGAGACGGCGATGATCACGGCGAACAGGGTGGGGACGTGGAAGGACATGGGCGGCACAGCGATGTGTCCAAATGTAGCACCAGGGCCCCCGACACCACAGGAATATCCCGGCAGTGGATTGGACAAAAAAACCGCCCGCCCCCAGGAGGGACGGGCGGTGTCAATGCGCGGGCGGGACCCGCGCGCTTTCCCGAACCGTTGAAGGTCAGCTGCCGATGACGCCGCCGTCGTTCTTGGTGATGACGACGGTGGCCGAGCGCGGCCGCTGGCCCGGGCCGTAGCCGGCGTTCGCGGGCCATTGGCTTTCGTACCGGGCGGGGGTGTTCACATCGGCCATCTGGGTGTTTTCACCGGGGTGCTGGATGTTGACGAACATCGCACGGCCATCGGGTGTTTCGCAAATGCCGGTGATTTCGGCGCCGCGCGGGCCCACCAGGAAGCGTTTCAGCGTGGCCGGCGTCTGGGTTTTGCCGGCGTAGGTGGTCACCGTCTTGTCGCCGTATTGCAGGGTCTTGGTGCCGCCATCGCCCACCTGGCCCGGCAGGGCGGCCAGCAACATGCAGTTGGTTTTGTCGGTGTAAGCGCCGTCGTCGGTCTGGATCCAGCAAATGCCGGTGGCCGGGCTGAACACCAGGCCGTCGGGCGACGACAGGTCGTTGTCGTCCGTCAGGCCCGACAGGTTGACGCGGGCCTGGTCCGCATCGGCTTCGGAGGCGAACAGGTAGATGTCCCACTTGAAGGTGGTCGCAGCGGGGTTCGGCTCCATGAAGCGCACGATGTGGCCGTGCACGTTGCCTGTTTGCTCTTTGCGGCCCTTCAGGTCGGTGTAGACGCGCGGGTTGGCCGCGTCGGCCGTGGCGGCGGTGCGGTTGCTGTTGTTGGTCAGGGTGAAGTACACCTCGCCGTTGCGTGGGTTGACGCCGCCCCATTCCGGGCGGTCCATCTTGGTGGCGCCCACGGCGTCGGCCGCCAGGCGGGTGAAAATGGCCACGTCGGCGTTGTCCTTGAACTCGAAGTAGGAGCTGTGGGCGATGACCGGGTTGTCCACCGACAGCGCCAGCCATTCGCCGCTGCCGTCCTCCTTGAAGCGGGCGGCAAACAGCGTGCCTTGGTCCAGGTATTTGTCGCCAGCGGTCAGGCGGTTGGCGGCCTTGGCGTCGGCCGGGTCCCACAAGGCGTGCGACACGAATTTGTAGATGTACTCGCCACGCGCGTCGTCGCCCATGTAGGCCACCACCGGCTGGCCGGCCACCGGCTTGGCGAAGGTCACGTTTTCGTGGCCCATGCGGCCCAGGGCGGTGCGCTTGCGCAGCACGGCTTTCGGGTTGTACGGGTCCAGTTCCACCACGTAACCGAAGGTGTTCATCTCGTTGCGGTAGTCTTCCTGGGCGCTGGCGGCCAGGGCGCCGTTGTTCCAGCGCACAAAGCGGTCGTCGGCACCGCCGCTTTCCCAGCCGTGGCGGCTGGCGGCACCGGCCTTGCGGCCGTAGCGGTTCAGGGCCTGCACCTGTTTGTCCTTCTTGCGGCGGTCGTCGTCCTGCGCGTCGCGGAAGAAGTAGCCGAACCAGTTTTCCTCGCCCGACACAAAGGTGCCCCAGGGCGTTTTGCCGGTGCCGCAATTGTTCAGCGTGCCGCGGGCGCGGGTGCCGTCGGCGCTGTACTTGGTGACCAGGTGGGTGCTGCCGCGGGCCGGGCCGGAGATGACGGCCTCGGTCATGGTGGTGACGCGGCGGTTGAACGGCGAATTGGTCTTGTAGCTCCAGGTTTTGCCGTTGGACTGCACCTCCACCACCGACAGGCCGTGGATCATCAACTCTTTGTCCACTTCAGCCGCGGGGCGAGGCAGGCTGGCCTTGCCGCCGTCGGCGTGGATGAAGAAGGAGGTCAGCTTCTCGTCGGTGGTGGCCTCGTGGTTCATGGCCAGCAGACCGCGCGAATTGAAGGTGTTGGACGGTTGGCTGTTGGCGTCCAGGCTGAACCATTCGATGCCGTCGTGGTGGTCGCCGGCGCGGCGGCCCCAGTCGGTGTCGGTGCCGTCGTTTTTGAAGGCGGGGGTGTCGCCGCTCAGCGGGTCGCCCAGGCCGTAGAGCACCTGGGCGGTGTAGCCCTCGGGCACGGTCAGCACGTCGTTGACGTGCTTGCTCACCGCCTTGAAACCCAGCGTGTTCACCGCATGGGCCGGAGCGCCGGTGGCGCAGCCGCTCAGGGCGGTGGCGCCCAAGGCAGTGGCGCCGGCCACACCGGCACCGCTGCGCAGCAGGCTGCGCCGGCTCAGCCGGGCCTGCAACACCTGCTCAAACGCCGGGTTGGGGCTGGTGTTGGAGTCTTCTTCGTTGAAAACAACGCCGGGTCGGAGTTCGTGGGTCATGCTGTGTCAGAAGGGGTGGTGTGAAACACCCCTCAGCATGCCGGCGCTGTGTGAAGCCGCTGTGACAGGCCGCGTCCGCCCGGCCCGGTGCGGGTGCCGTGCTGCCTCAGGCCGGGGCCTGGCCGTCGTCGGTGACGAAGCTGTCGCGGAAGGTGAAGTAGAGGGAGCTGAAGAACATGGCGCTCATCAGCATGGCCATTGGAAAGACGATGGCCGCCAGCACTTGCGGGCCGCCCAGGGCACCGGCCAGCAGCACCACCGCCAGCGACACGCCCACGAACACGCCTGTCCAGGCCAGGAAATACACCAGCAGAGCCCCCTTGTTCGTCCAGCAGGCCAGGGCGCTGAAGAACAGGCTCTTGACCGGGGACACCCCATGCCAGTGCACCAGCGCCGGGGCGTGCCAGAACAGCAGGCCCAGGGGCAAGTAGAGCAGCATGCTCAGCACCAGACCGCGCAGCACCCCGGGCTGGCGCAGCATGGCCTCGGTCAGCTCGCCGCCTTCGGTGGCCACCGGTGGCAGGCCGCCGCCGGCCAGCAGGGCCGACAGGCCCATGACGACGAAGGAGCCCAGCGCGTACAGCCCGCCCAGCACCAGCATCGCCCGCAGGCGGTCCTTGCCCGCGCGGAAGGCGCTGGCCAGCACCGCCGGCATGGGGAACTGGCCGCTGTGGGCCTCGCGGGTGGCGGCCATCAGGCCCAGGGTGGCCGCGGGCAGCAGCGCCAGCGCCAGCGGCTGGCCCAGCAGCGGCAGCATGGACAGGGCCGACACCACCATCATGAACAGGAAAAACAGCCCGGCCAGCGCCAGCGGCTGGCGCACAAAAGTGCGGATGCCCAACTGCACCCACAGCAGGCCGGTGCGCGCGGGAACGGGGTTGAGCTTCATGGCTGGGCCAGGCGGGCGCGCAGCACCCGCTCGAAATGGGTGGGGTCGTGCGGTTTGAGCATGCTGGCCTCGCGCGGCAGGTGCCAGTCCCACAGGCGCGAAATCCAGAACCGCAGGGCCCCGGCGCGCAGCATGGCCGGCAGCAACTCGCGTTCGGCCGCGGTCAGAGGGCGCACGCTTTCGTAGGCCTGGCGCATGGCCTGGGTGCGGGCGTCGTCCTGGGCGCCGCTGGCCAGGTCGATGCACCAGTCGTTCAGGCACACCGCCAGGTCGAAGGCGAAGCTGTCGCAGCCGGCGAAGTAGAAGTCGAAAAAGCCGCTGAGTTGGCCCTGGTCGAACATCACATTGTCGCGGAACAGGTCGGCGTGCACCGGCCCACGCGGCAGGGCCTCGTGGCTGGCGCTGGCGGCAATGTGGTTCTGGTAGGCCAGCTCGCTTTGCAGCAGCGCCGCCTGGTCCGGCGCCAGGTGCGGCAGCACCACCGGCACCGTCTCGTTCCACCAGGGCAGGCCGCGCAGGTTGGGCTGCTGGCGCGGGTAGTCCCGCCCGGCCAGGTGCATGCGCGCCAGCATCGCGCCCACCTGGGCGCACTGGTCGGCGCTGGGCGCCAGTTCGTGCTTGCCGCGCAGCTTGTTCACCACCGCCGCGGGCTTGCCGCACACCGTGTGCAGGATGTTGCCCTGGGCGTCGGCGGCCGGGTCGGGCACCGGAATGCCCTTGCCCGCCAGGTGCTTCATCAGGTGCAGGTAGAACGGCAGCTGCTCGAAGGTCAGGCGCTCGAACAGGGTCAGCACGTGGTCGTGGCGAACGCCGTCGTGTTCGGTGCTGACGAAGTAGTTGGTGTTCTCGATGCCGCCAGCGCAGCCGGCCATGTCGGTCAGTTCGCCCAGGCCGAGGCGGCGCAGCAGCGCGGCGGCCTCGTCGCGCGAGACTTCGGTGAAAACGGCCATGGTCAGAACTTCAGGACGCGCCAGCTGCTTTTGCCGGCCCCGCTTTTGCTGTCGCTGGGCTGGCCGGCGTCGATGGGCTGCACCTGGTAGCCCGGCACGGCGGTGTTGGTCTGCACCTCGATGCTGCGGGTCTGGCCGCCCACGCGCAGTTCTTCAATCCGGCTGCCCGCGTCCTGGTGGGTGATGCGTTCGGTTTTTTGCTCCAGCGTCTGCACCGGTTCCTGGGCGATGGCGGCGGCCGGCGTCTGGGCCAGGGCGGGAACGGCGGCGCAGGTGGCGGCCAGGGCGGCGGCCTGGGCCAGGCGTTGCCAGGTCGGGGTGAAGGCGGGTGTGCGGTGCATGGCCCGATTGTAGGCAATCGCCGGGTCCGCCCGGGTTTGGCCGCACAATCCCCAGCATGAGCGAAACAAGCAAAACCCTGGTGCTGGTGGACGGCTCCAGCTACCTCTACCGCGCCTTCCACGCCATGCCCGATTTGCGCGCGGTGCCGGGCGATCCGTCCAGCCCCGCCACGGGCGCCATACGCGGCATGATCAACATGATGCAGGCGCTGCAAAAAGAGCAGCCGGGCGACTACGTGGCCTGCGTGTTCGACGCCTCCGGCCCCACTTTCCGCGACGCGCTGTACCCCGAGTACAAGGCCCACCGCAGCCCCATGCCCGACGACCTGCGCGCGCAGATTGCGCCCATACACGAAGTGGTGCGCCTGCTGGGTTGGACGGTGCTGGACGTGCCCGGCGTGGAGGCCGACGACGTGATTGCCACCCTGGCCACCGTGGCCGCCGCCCAGGGCGTGCGCGTGGTGGTGAGCAGCGGTGACAAGGACTTGAGCCAGCTGGTGAACGAACACATCACCATCATCGACACCATGAGCGGTAAGGTGCGCGACGTGGCCGGCGTGACCGCCGAATTCGGCGTGCCGCCACGTCTGATGGTGGACTACCAGACCCTGGTGGGCGACACGGTGGACAACGTGCCCGGCGTGGAAAAAGTGGGCCCCAAGACCGCCGCCAAATGGCTGGCCGAACACGGCTCGCTGGAAGGCGTGCTGGCCAACGCCGACAAAATCAAAGGCGTGGCCGGCGAGAACCTGCGCAAGGCGCGTGATTGGCTGGTGACAGGCCGCCAGTTGGTGACCATGAAAACCGATTGCGACCTGACGGGCTTTGTGGAAGGCTTGCCGGCGCTGGACGCCTTGGCCCAGCGCGAGCGCGAAGTGCCCGCGCTGCGCGAGTTCTACGAACGCTATGGCTTCAAGGGCCTGGCGCGTGCCCTGGGCGATGCGGGCGCCGCTGGGGCGGTGGTTGCCGCCCCTGCCGCCCAGGCCACCGCCGTGGGCGACACCGCCGATCTGTTCGGCGAGCCGGCACCTGGAGTCTCGAACGTCACGGAAAAGCTTTACGACACGGTCCTCACCTGGGACGCCTTCGACGCCTGGCTGGCGCGCCTTGAGGCGGCCGAACTGGTGGCGCTGGACACCGAAACCACCTCGCTGAACGAAATGCGCGCCGAGATCGTGGGCATTTCTTTCAGCGTGCAACCGGGCGAAGCCGCGTACATCCCGCTGGCGCACAGCGGCCCGGCCGCGCCGGACCAATTGCCCTTGGGCGAGGTGCTGGCACGGCTGAAACCCTGGCTGGAAAACCCCCAGGCGCTCAAGCTCGGCCAGCACATCAAGTACGACCGCCACGTGTTCGCCAACCACGGCATCGAGGTGTGCGGCTACGCCCACGACACCATGCTGCAAAGCTACGTGCTGGAGGTGCACAAACCCCACAACCTCGGCAGCCTGGGCGAGCGCCACCTGGGCCGCAGCGGCATCAGCTACGAGGAACTGTGCGGCAAAGGCGCGGCGCAAATCCCGTTCGCCCAGGTGGACGTGGCCAAGGCCGCCGAATATGCCTGCGAAGACAGCGACCTCACGCTGGACGTGCACCGTGTGCTGTGGCCGCGCCTCCAGGCCGATGCCAAGCTGCGCGCCATTTACGAGCTGGAAATCGCCAGCAGCGAAGCGCTCTACCGCATCGAACGCCACGGGGTGCTGATCGACGCGCCCACGCTGGCGCGCCAAAGCCACGAACTGGGTCAGCGCATCCTGCAGCTGGAGCAAGACGCCTATGACATCGCCGGCCAGCCCTTCAACCTGAGCAGCCCCAAGCAGTTGGGCGAAATCTTCTTCGACAAACTGGGCCTGCCGGTGGTGAAGAAAACCGCCACCGGCGCCCGCAGCACCGACGAAGAGGTGCTGGAAAAGCTGGCCGAAGACTACCCGCTGCCCGCCAAAATCCTGGAGCACCGCTCGCTCAGCAAGCTCAAAGGCACCTACACCGACAAGTTGGCCGCGCTGGCCCACCCGCGCACCGGCCGCGTGCACACCCACTACGCGCAGGCGGTGGCCGTCACCGGGCGCTTGAGCAGCAACGATCCCAACCTGCAGAACATCCCCATCCGCACGGCCGAAGGCCGCCGTGTGCGCGAAGCCTTTGTGGCGCCGCCGGGGCATGTCATTGCAAGTGCCGACTATTCGCAGATCGAGCTGCGCATCATGGCGCACCTCAGCGCGGACGAGGCCTTGCTCAAGGCCTTTGCCGACGGCATGGACGTGCACCGCGCCACCGCCGCCGAGGTGTTTGGCCTGGTGCCCGATCAGGTCAGCAGCGAGCAGCGCCGCTACGCCAAGGTCATCAACTTCGGGCTCATCTATGGCATGAGCAGCTACGGCCTGGCCAAGGCGCTGGGCATCGACAACACGGCGGCCAAAAACTACATCGACCGTTACTTCCAGCGCTTTGCTGGCGTGCGCCACTACATGGACGAAACCAAGGCCCAGGCCAAGGCCCAGGGCTATGTGGAAACCGTGTTCGGCCGCCGCCTGTACCTGCCGGAAATCAACAGCCCCAACGGCCCGCGCCGTGCCGGGGCCGAACGTGCCGCCATCAACGCCCCCATGCAGGGCACGGCGGCGGACCTCATCAAAATGAGCATGGTGGCGGTGCAGGCGGCGCTGGACGCGCAGGGCAAGGGCACCCGCATGGTCATGCAGGTGCACGACGAACTGGTGTTCGAGGTGCCCCAGGCCGAGGTGGACTGGCTGAAAACCGAAGTGCCGCGCCTCATGGCCAGCGTGGCGCAGCTCAAGGTGCCGCTGCTGGCCGAAGTGGGGGTGGGCGCCAACTGGGAGCAGGCGCACTGACCGCGCGTCAGCGCGTGGCGGTGGCCAGGCCCATGGCCAGGGCCTGGGCCGGGCCGTAGGTGTCAACCGTGCGGCAGTCGGCGGCCAGCAGCTTCTGGTACACCGCCGTGGCGGTGGGGCCGGGCAGCATGGCGCGCAGGTAGCGCGTCACGGTCAATTGCTGGCCGCGGCTGGGTTCGCTCTGGCAGCTTTGGTGGCCAAAGTCGTGGTCGGACGGGATCTGGCTGAAGGCGATGCGCGCCGCCGTGGGTGCCTCCGGCAGCACGCGCTGGGTGCCGGCGGCAAACACCATCAGGCAGGCCGTGGGGCAGGCGCTGCCGGCTTGCACTTGGGTGTCGTAGCCGCGGTTGCGCAGCATGGCGCCCAGGGTGATGGCATCGCCCAGCAGGGCCGGGCCGGCGTCCAGCACCAGGCGCTTGTGGGTGCAGCGCGGGGTGTCCAGGTCTTGCAGCGCGGCCGGCATGCGGCGTACCGTGCCGGCGTGGATTTCGCCGTGCAGGGCGATGGTGCAAGCGGCGGTCCGGGTGTCCGTCACCAACCGGCCGCCTTCGTAGTGGTGGGTGTTCACGCCCCCGGCCGGGGCCACGGTGGCCGCCGGGCGGGTCGCGGAGTCGGGGGGCGGTCGGGTGGCACAACCGGCCAGCACCGCCAGGGCGGCGCACAGGGCAAGGGACAAACGCATGGACGCATCTTAGCGCGGGGCCGCAGCGTGTGCCCCCGGCGCTCCAACTGCGGTCAATGCTCCGTCAGGGCGGTGGTGAAGCGTTTGAACAGCGGCCGCAGCAGGTAGGTCATCAGCGAGCGCTCGCCGGTTTTCACCATCACGGTGGACATCATGCCCGGTTGCAGTTGCAGATTGCCCAGTTTGGCCACCTCGGCGGGCGGCACCGTCACCCGCAGGGTGAAGTAGGGCTCGCCGCTGCGCTGGTCCCTCAGCACGTCGGCCGACACCACCGTCACCTCGCCACTGATCACCGGGCGGTCGGCGCGGCTGGAATAGGCGTCAAAGTGCACGTCGGCCGGCAGGCCAGCGTACACCCGGTCGATGTACTGCGGCGCAAAGCGCGCCTCCACCACCAGCTTGTCGCCCTCGGGCACGATATCCATCACCCGGTCGCCGGGCTTGACCACGCCGCCCACCGTGTGGGCGGTCAGGTCCACCACGGTACCGTTCACCGGGGCGCGCAGCACCAGCCGGTCAAACGTGTCCTGCTGGGCGTTCAGGCGTTCGCCCAGGGTGGCCACTTCGCGCTGGATGTCGGCCAACTGGGTTTCCACCTCGCGCCGGTACTCCACCTCGCGTTGGGCGGCGCGCATGCGGAATTCGGCCAAGCGGGCGTTGATGCCGGCAATGTTCGACAGGTCCTCGCTCTGCTTGCTCTGCACCTCGGCCAGCTGGCGCTCCAGCTCCAGCAGGTTGTTGCGCGACACAAAACCCTGCTCCCGCAGGTTGCGGAAGGAATTGAGCTGTTCGGTGAACAGGGCAATCTGCGTTTCGCGCCCGGCCTTGAGCTGCGACAGGCTGGCCAACTGCGCCTCCAGCCCCTTGACCGATTCGCGCACGATGCGCAACTCCCCTTCCAACGCATTGCGGCGCGAGCGGAACAGACCGTCTTGCGCCCGCATTAGAGCAGCCACTTCGGGGTTTTTTGCGGCGGCCGTCAGTTCGGGCGGATAGTTCACGCCAGCGGCACCGTCGCGTTCGGCGCGCAGGCGGGTCAGGGTGGCCAGTGCGGTGTAGTGCTGCGTCTGCGTGGCGTTCAGGGCCGATTTGCTCTGGGTTTCGTTCAGCACCAGGAGTTCGTCGCCAGCCTTCACCTTCTGGCCTTCGCGCACCAGAATCTGCTCCACGATGCCACCGTACAGGTGGTCAATCCGCTTGCGGCTGCTCTCCACCGCCACCACGCCGGGCGCAGGTATGCCTTCGTCCAGCGGCGCCAGCGTGGCCCAGGCCATGAAGCCGCCAAAGCCAATGGCCAGCACCCACAGGCCCCGGCGCAGGATGCGCTGGTAGTCGGTGTCGGGCAGGGCCTCGGGTGCGGTGCTCGCGGGCAGGGCGTCGAGCGTCAGCGGTGCCGTGGGCACGGGTGTGGCGGGGGCCACCGGGGTGGGGGTGGTCACGGTCGGGGGGGGCGGTTCGGGCTTGGCCGGGTTCATGCCTGGGCCTCGTGGGGCAACTGGGCGTCGGGGGTGGTGGCGGCCACGGCGGGTTTGCGCGGTGGACGCAGGGTGTCCATCACCGCGTCGCGCGGGCCGTAAGTCTGGATGGTACCGTTGGCCAGCACCAGAATGGCGTCGGCCTCGGCCAGCAGGTTCATGCGGTGGGTGATGACGAACACCGTGCGCTTTTCCTGCTTCATCACCCGCAGCGCGCCCAGCAGGGCGGCGTCGCCGGCTTCGTCCAGGTTGGCGTTGGGTTCGTCCAGCACCACCAGCGCCGGGTCGCCGTACATGGCGCGGGCCAGACCAATGCGCTGGCGTTGCCCGCCCGACAGGGCCATGCCGCCCTCGCCAATCGGGGTGTCGTAGCCCTGCGGCAGCCGCAAAATCATGTCGTGTACGCCCGCGCGCTGGGCAGCGGCCACGGTGCGGGCCGAATCGGGCGCGCCAAAGCGGGCAATGTTTTCGGCCACGGTGCCTTCAAACAACTCCACGTCTTGCGGCAGGTAGCCCAGCCAGGGGCCCAGTTCTTCCTTGTTCCATTGCGACACGTCGGCCCCGTCCAGCCGCACCGTGCCGTTCATGGGCGGCCACACACCCACGAGCGCCCGCGCCAGGGTGGACTTGCCCGAGGCGCTGGGGCCAATGACGGCCACCAGCATGCCCGCCGCCGCGCCCAGCTTGATGCCCTTGAGCACCGGCGTGCGCGCACCGGGCGGGCCGGCAACGAGGTTTTCCACCATCACAAACCCTTGCGGGCGGGGCAGGGCGGTGCGGGGTTCGGGTTCGGGGTGGGCTTGCAGCAACTCGCCCAGGCGGGCGTAGGCGCCGCGCGCCTGCACCAGATTGCGCCACTGGCCAATCACCGCGTCCACCGGGGCCAGCGCGCGGCCCAGCAGAATGGAGGCGGCGATCATGCCGCCCGGGGTGAGCTGTTGTTCGATGACCAGCAAAGCCCCCAGCCCCAGCACGCCCGACTGAAACGCCATGCGGGTGAATCGCGTCACGCCACTCACGGCTGCTGCACGGTCGCTGGCCTCGGCCTGCAAGGCCAACATGCGGTGCTGGCGCCGCTGCCAGCGCTGGCGCAGGGTGCCCAGCATGCCCAGCGCGGCAATCACCTCGGCGTTGCGCAGGCTGCCGTTGGCGTAGTGGGTGGCGCGTTGCGACTCCTGGTTGGCCTCGCCCAGCGGCGTGGCGGTGAGCTTTTCGTTCAGGTAGGCCAGCCCCAGCAGCACCACGGCGGCCAGCAGGCCAAAGGCGCCCAGCCAGGGGTGCAGCAGAAAGATGACCAGCAGGTACACCGGCGTCCAGGGCGCGTCAAAAAACGCGAACAGGCCCCTGCCGGTGAGGAACTGGCGGATGTTGGTCAGGTCGCCCAGCGCCTGGGCGGCGCTGCCGCTGCGTCCGTTCAGCGTGCGGCCAAAAGCCGCATCGAACACGCGGGCGCCCAGCTTCATGTCCATGGCGGCGCTGCCGCGCACCACCGCCTGGTTGCGCACCCATTCCAGCACCGCCTCCAGCGCAAACAGCCCCAGCATGATGAGCGTGAGCATCAGCAGCGTGGTGGTGTTGCGGCTGGCCAGCACCCGGTCGTATATCTGCAGCATGTACACCGTGGGGGTGAGCATGAGCAGGTTGATGGCGAAGCTAAATCCGGCCAGGGTGATGAACAGCTTGCGGAAAACGGCAAGGTGTGCGCCGAGCGCGGGGGATGCGGTGGACAAGGCTGGCATGTACGCGAACTGTAGCCTACAAAAAAAACCGGGCCGCGATGGCGACCCGGTCTCGGTTTGGGCGCCGCTGGCGCCCTGCACGGACGATCAGGCGAAAGTCACGTAACCGTCAGCCACCAGGGCTTCAATCGTGGTGGTCACGCCGATCAGGGTGATCGAGCCACCGTCGAAGGTGATCTTGGTGTCGTTGCCAACCACTTCGGAGTTCAGCCAGGTATCCCAGTAGTTCACTGCTTCGGCGTCGCTGCTCAGGCCGACAAACTTCAGCTTGTCGGCGGTGTTGGCCACGCCCCATTGGTAAATTTTGTCGTTGCCTTCGCCGGTGATGGTGTTGACGGTTTCCGTCACTTCCACGTCGCGGCTGCCAACGAAGCTGTTGTCCCACTCATACTCTTTGGTGAGAGTAGTCTTTTTGGTGGAAGTTGTGATAAAGGCAGTCTCGGTTTCAATGTTTTCGTCTGTAAAACCAAGGGCTTCGAGTTCTGCACGCCAGGCTTCGAGTTGTTTGACGTAATTGTTCCAGGCCACGGCGTCGGCGTTGGCTTCATTCGGAGTGTTGCCGTCGCGGAACAGAAGATCGATGGTTTCCGTGGTGGTCGTGGTGATCGTTTTAGACGACACCGTGAAGTTGAACACGAAGGTGTCGCTGAAAGCACCGTTACCGCCGTACAGCAGGTCGTCGCCCAGACCGCCGGTGATGGTGTCAGCACCGGTTTTGCCGTCGATGGTGTCGTTGCCATCGGTACCCACCAGGGTGTCGTCAACACCGTTAGAGCCGTTGATGATTGCCATTTCGATTCACTCCTGAGCTGTGCTCAATAAGAGGACAGCGCTCCCGCCGCCCATGCCTTGCCAAAAAAAAGGATTTCCCTCACTTGCCGCTGTTGTTGCCGCTGCGGCAAGCATTGATGACAGGGGCAACCCGCACCAAACCCGATTGCGCTGCAGTGCGGCACAGTTGGATTCAGTGACCACAGGCGAACTCCCTGGTCACGATGCTTAGTTTCGCGGCACCTGGGCCGCCGCCCTTGGTGGGTTCCTCCGTTTTTTCTGTGCCTGTCATCCCAGATGATGCATGTGATTTATGGTACAAAACAACTAGGATATTGATGTTGAATCCAAACCGAGGTTTGCCGGGTATGTATGACCATGTACTCGCACAACACCCCCACCCCTGTTGACGACGCCCCCATGAACCGCCCCTCTGTTTGGGACCATGCCTCTGCCCCCGCCCGCGTGATGGTGGTGGCCCTGCCGCTGTCGGCGTGGGGGCTGGCCCGCCTGATCGAGACCGAGCCGGTGCGCATGCATTGCGTGGGCATGGTGTCGTCGGCCGCCGAAGGGGTGTTGCAGGTGCGCCAGTTGCGCCCCGACGTGGTGGTGTACGACCTGGACGGTGAGGACGACACCGAGGCCCTGGCCGACCTGCACGCCCAGACCGAGGCCAAGGTGCTGGCCGTGACCAGTTCGCCCCACACCGCGGTGCATGACAACGCGGTGCTGGCCGGCGCCCGGGGCGTGGTGGCCAAGCGCGAAGGGCCGGAGGTGCTGTTGCGCGCCATCGACAAGGTGCGCTTCGGTGAAATCTGGATCGACCGGGGCGCCACCGGCCGCATCTTTCAGGAACTGGCCCGGCAGCGTGCCGGCCGGCGCGAAGACCCGGAAAAAACCCTGCTGGCGCAGCTGACGCCGCGCGAACGGCAAACGGTGGCCGCCCTGGCGGCCGATGCCGCCGCGCCGGGCAAGGTGCTGGCCAAGCGCATGCACATCAGCGAAAACACGCTGCGCAACCACCTCACCTCCATTTACAGCAAGCTGCAGGTGGCCAACCGGGTGGAGCTGTACGCCTTTGCCCACCGCCATGGCCTGGCCGCCGAGGCCTGAGCCCCGGGAACCCCGGGCGCCGGTGCGGGTCGCACGGGGCTGGCCCCACACAGAGGAGACCCCGCCCATGACACCCCCCACCCCCCACCTGGAGTCCGATGTCCTGTCGCTGCTGCCCCGTGGCGGCCCCCACCCGGGCGCCACCCGCCGCACCGCGCTGAAGGCGGTGCTGGGCGCGGGCTACGCGGCCGCCGCTTTGCCGATTGCCGCGCAAACCGTGGTGAACACGCCGGCCGACGGCCTGACCGTGGGCGAGGTGACGGTGGCCGTGAACGGGGTGGGCGTGCCGGTGTACCGGGCCGCGCCCGCCGGCCGCACCGGCCTGCCGGTGGTGCTGGTGCTGTCAGAAATTTTCGGGGTGCACGACTACATTGCCGACACCGCGCGCCGCTTTGCCCGCGCCGGCTACCTGGCGCTGGCGCCCGAACTGTTTGTGCGCCAGGGGGACGCGCAGGGCTACGGCGAAATGGCCAAGCTGATCGCCGAGGTGATTTCGCAGGTGCCCGACGCCCAGGTGGCGGCCGACCTGGACGCCTGCATCGACTGGGCCGCGGCCCACGGCGGCGACGCGAACAGGGTGGCCGTGACCGGCTTCTGCTGGGGCGGTCGCCAGACCTGGCTGTACAGCGCGCACCAGCCGCGCGTCAAAGCCGGGGTGGCCTGGTACGGCCGGTTGGTGGGCCAGACCGGGCCGCTCACGCCGGTGAACCCGCTGGACGTGGCCGCCCGCCTGCACGCCCCGGTGCTGGGCCTGTACGGCGGGGCCGATACCGGCATTCCGCTGGACACGGTGGCGCAGATGGAGGCCGCACTGGCGCAGGGCAGCGCGGCGGCCCGGGCCTCGCGCATCGTGGTGTACCCCGACGCGCCGCACGCCTTCCACGCCGACTACCGCAGCAGCTACCGCCAGGGCCCCGCCGAAGACGGCTGGCGCCGCTGCCTGGCCTGGCTGGCCCAGCACGGCGTGGCCTGAACCGGGGGGCTTGACGGATCGGGTACAGTGGAAACCCTGATCCGTTTCACTCCCCTGACATGACCTTGTTTGCAATTTTGCTGGGCACCGTGGCCGCCGGTGTGGGCAGCGTGTGGCTGGCTGCGGCCCTGAGCCTGGGCCTGCTGGCCCGCTACACCCAGCACATGCTGAGCCTGGCGGCGGGTGCGCTGCTGGCCACCGCCTTCATGCACCTGCTGCCTGAGGCGTTCGAGAGCGAGGCCGGCGCCCACGAACTGTTTACCCTGCTGCTGGCGGGGCTGGTGTTCTTCTTTCTGCTGGATAAAGCCGAACTGTGGCACCACGGCCACGAGCACCACCACGGGGCGCCAGAACACCCCAACGGCCACCGCCACCACGCGCACGCCAGCGCCCATGCCCACGCGGGGCACCGCCACGAACACCACGATCACAGCCACAGTCCGCGCAGCGGTGCCTGGGCGGTGCTGGCCGGCGACAGCGTGCACGCTTTTGGCGACGGCATTTTGATCGCCTCGGCTTTCCTGGCCGACATGCGGCTGGGCGTGGTGGCCGCGCTGGCGGTGCTGGCGCACGAAGTGCCGCACCACATGGGCGACCTGGTGGTGCTGCGCCACACCTCGGGCACGCGGCGGGCGGCCATCGTCAAGGTGTCGCTGGCCGGCACGGTCACGGCCGTGGGCGGCCTGGTGGGCTATGCCCTGGTGACGCAACTGTCCGACTACCTGCCGTACTTTCTGGTGGTCGCGTCCAGCAGTTTTGTCTACGTGGCACTGGCCGATTTGATTCCCCAGCTGCAGAAAAAGCTGGGCCTGCGCGAGACCGCGGCCCAGGTGTTGTGGCTGCTGGTGGGCATTGCCCTGGTGACAGGTGTCAGCGGCCTGGCGCATTCGCACTGAGGCCGGTGCCCGGGCTGCCGCCCGGGGCCCTCAGGGGTTCAGCCGCGGGCGCAGGGTGCGCCGGGCGTCCGGCACCATTCGCTCCAGCTGCCGGGGAACAGGGTGGTGCGGCCCAGGCCGGCCAGTTCCATGGCCAGCACGTTGGGGGTGGCGGTGACGCCACTGCCGCAGTGGTGCACCACGCTGTCGGGCGCGCGGCCGGCCAGCAGTTGCTCAAATTCCGCGCGCAGTTGTGCGGCGGGCTTGAAGCGGCCGTCGGGCAAGAAGTTGTCGGTGAACGGGCGGTTCAAGGCACCGGGCAGGTGGCCCGCCACCGGGTCCAGCGGTTCCACCTCGCCGCGAAAGCGTGGGGCGGCCCGCGCGTCCAGCACGGTCTGGGTGGGGTGGCCCAGTTGCTGCAGCACCTCGGCGGCGCCACGCATGGGGGCGGCGCTGGGGCGCAGTGCGAAGGTGCCCTCGGCCGGCAGGTGGGTGGGGGTGCCGGTTTCCACCGCGCCGCCGGCGGCCTGCCAGGCGGGCAGGCCACCGTCCAGCACGGCCACGGCCTCGTGGCCGCACCACTTCAGCATCCACCAGAGCCGGGCGCAAAAGGTCGCGCCCTGGCGGTCGTACACCACCACCTGCATGTCGGGCATCAGCCCTTGGCGGCGCAGCCGCGCGGCGAAGGTGTCGCGGCTGGGCAGGGGGTGGCGCCCGCCCGAGGCGGCGTCGGGTGCGCCGCTGTGGTCGCTCAGGTCCCGGTCCAGGTGCTGGTACAGGGCGCCGGGCAGGTGGGCCTGGGCGTACAAGGCGGCGCCGGCGGCCGGGTCGGCCAGGTCGAAGCTGCAGTCGAACACCCGCAGCGGCTGGCCGCTGGCCTGCAGGGCCATGAGCTGCGCCGGGGTGATGAGGGTGGTGTAGGGCGCGGCCACGGGCTCAACCTGGCAGGTGTTCGCCCAGCTTGGCGCGGTACCACTCGTGGAAGTGCTGCATGCCGTCTTCCATCGGGCTCTGGTAAGGACCGACTTCGCTGGTGCCGCGCTCAAACAAGGCTTTGCGGCCCGCGTCCATGCGCTCGGCGATCTCGTCGTCCTCGATGCAGGTTTCCATGTAGGCGGCGCGTTGCGCTGCCATGAATTCGGGCTCGAAGGCGGCGATTTCTTCGGGGTAGTAGAACTCGACCATGTTCATGGTTTTGTCCACGCTCAGGGGGTGCAGGGTGGACACGGTGAGCACGTGCGGGTACCACTCCACCATGATGTGGGGGTAGTAGGTCAGCCACACGGCGCCTTGTTCGGGCAGCTCGCCGTTGCGGTAGGCCATCAGCACCTCGTGCCACTTCTGGTAGGTGGGGCTGCCGCTTTTGCCCAGCAGGTTTTGCACGCCCACCGTCTGCACCGAGTATTCGGGCTTGAACTCCCACTGCAGGTCGTCGCAGGTGACGAAGTTGCCCAGCCCGGGGTGGAAGGGCACCACGTGGTAGTCCTCCAGATACACCTCGATGAAGGTCTTCCAGTTGTAATTGCAGGTGTGCAGCTCCACGTGGCCCAGCACCATGCCGTCAAAACTCAGCGTGGACGCGGGGCCCATGTTCGCCAGATCGGCGGCGATGTCGCGGCCGTTGTCTTCAAACAGCAGGCCGTTCCATTCGCGCAGCGGGTAGCGCTGCAGGTTCAGGCAGGGGTCTTGCGCGAAGTGGGGCGCGCCGATGAGTTCGCCCAACTGGCCCATGGCCGAGCCGCCGCTGTAGGTCCAGCGGTGCAGCGGGCACACGATGTTGCCGGCGGCGTGGCCGGCTTTGGCTTCGCCCAGGTTGCCACGCCCTTTGAGCATGACGGCCTGGCGGTGGCGGCAGACGTTGCTGACCAGTTCCACCCCTTGGGCGGTGCGCACCAGGGCGCGGCCTTCGCCTTCTTGGGGCAAGGCATAGTAGTCGCCGACGTTGGGAACGGCGTTGGTGTGCCCCACATATCGGGGCCCGCGCTGAAAGATGGTCTCCAGTTCGCGCCGGAACAGCGCCTCATCAAAATAACTGGAAACGGGCAATTGGCTTGCGGCCTGCTGCAATTGAAGACTCAAATCAGACATGAGGGTCCTGACCTAAAGACTCCCCCTATGAAGGGGCAGGGAAGCGCTTTATGAGACGAGTGAACGAATCAGCGCGGGAAGGGTGAAACAACTCCCATTGAGTTGGAAAGGGAGCGGGATTGTACCCCGGGGGGGTGGATGCGCCTAAAATCCAAGGCTTTGCCCGCCGCCTTGGTGGCCGGCCGACGACACCACCGCCTTCATGCCCAAAACCACCGCCCCCACCGCCCCGGCCCAGCCCGCCAGCTACGAAGCGGCCGTGCAGGAACTCGACGCCCTGGTGGCGCGCCTGGACGCCGGCCAGCTGCCACTGGACGAGCTGCTGACGCAGTACCAACGCGGCGCCCAACTGCTGGCCTACTGCCGCGAGAAGCTGGACGCGGTGGAGCAGCAGATCCAGGTGATGGACGGGGGCGAGCTGAAAAACTGGACGGCTGGCGCATGACGGCCCCCCAGACGCTGCCCCCGCTGGACTTTGCCGCCTGGACCGCCCGGCAACTGGCCGCGGTGGAGCGCGCCCTGGAGGCATTGGTGCCCGCCGACGCCCCGGCCGGCCTGGGCGAGGCCATGCGCTACGCCGTGCTGGACGGCGGCAAGCGCCTGCGCCCCCTGCTGACCCTGGCCACCGCCCAGGCCGTGGCCGGCGACCCGGAGGCCGCGCTGCCCGAGCCGGCCTTGCGCGCGGCCTGCGCGGTGGAACTGATCCACGCCTATTCGCTGGTGCACGACGACCTGCCCTGCATGGACAACGACGTGCTGCGCCGGGGCAAGCCCACGGTGCACGTGCGTTTTGGCGAAGCCCAGGCCCTGCTGGCCGGCGACGCCCTGCAGGCCCTGGCCTTTGAGCTGTTGCTGCCCGAAGCGGCGGCGCTGGACGAGGTACTGGCCGCGCGCCTGTGCCGCACCCTGGCGCGCGCCGCCGGCCACGAAGGCATGGCGGGCGGGCAGGCCATCGACCTGGCCGGGGTGGGGCAGGTACTGACCCAGCCCCAGCTGGAAGACATGCACCGCCGCAAGACCGGCGCCTTGCTGCTGGCCAGCGTGCGGCTGGGGGCACTGGCCGCCGGTGCCGCCGCCCGCCAGTGCGAGGCGCTGGACGCCTACGGCCGCGCCCTGGGCCTGGCCTTCCAGGTGGTGGACGATGTGCTCGACGTGACCGCCGACTCCGCCACCCTGGGCAAGACCGCCGGCAAGGACGCCGCCGCCGACAAGCCCACCTTCGTGGCCCTGCTGGGCCTGGACGGGGCGCGGGCCTACGCCGACGGCCTGCTGGCGCAGGCCCTGGAGGCGCTGGACCGCGCCGGCCTGCCCGACCCCCGCGCCCTGGCGCAACTGGCCCACGGCGTGGTGCAACGCACCCACTGACCCCGGCCCGAACCCGAACTAGACACCCCATCCATGACCGGACTGCTCGACACCATCCAAGCCCCCGCCGACCTGCGCCGCCTGCCGCGCAGCGCGCTGCGCCCCCTGGCCGACGAGCTGCGCGAGTTCCTGCTGCACAGCGTGGCCAAGACCGGCGGGCACCTCAGCTCCAACCTGGGCACGGTGGAGCTGACCGTGGCGCTGCACTACGTGTTCGACACGCCGCACGACCGCATCGTCTGGGACGTGGGCCACCAGACCTACCCGCACAAAATCCTGACCGGCCGGCGCGACCGCATGCCCACCCTGCGCCAGCTGGGCGGCATCAGCGGCTTTCCGCTGCGCAGCGAAAGCGAGTACGACGCCTTCGGCACCGCGCACTCGTCCACCAGCATTTCGGCCGCGCTGGGCATGGCCCTGGCCGCCAAACAGAAGGGCGAACACCGGCACGCCATCGCCGTCATCGGCGACGGCGCCATGACCGCCGGCATGGCTTTTGAGGCGCTGAACAACGCCGGCGTCAGCGACAGCCGGCTGCTGGTCATCCTCAACGACAACGACATGTCCATCAGCCCGCCGGTGGGCGCGCTCAACCGCTACCTGGCGCAGCTGATGAGCGGGCGCTTTTACTCCGCCGCCAAGCACGTGGGCAAGCAGGTGCTGAGCGTGGCGCCGCCGCTGTTCGAGTTGGCCAAGCGGTTGGAAGAACAGGCCAAGGGCATGGTGGTGCCGGCCACGCTGTTCGAGAAGTTCGGCTTCAACTACATCGGTCCCATCGACGGCCACGACCTCGACAGCCTGGTCCCGACGCTGGAAAACATCCGCGAACTGGACGGCCCGCAGTTCCTGCACGTGGTGACCAAAAAAGGCCAGGGCTACAAACTGGCCGAGGCCGACCCGATCGCTTACCACGGCCCCGGCAAGTTCGACCCCAGTGTGGGCCTGCAGCAGCCCGCCCAGGCGCCCAGGCCCACCTTCAGCCAGGTGTTCGGCCAGTGGCTGTGCGACATGGCCGCGCACGATGCGCGGCTGGTCGGCATCACCCCGGCCATGCGGGAAGGCTCGGGCATGGTGGAGTTCCACCGCCGTTTCCCCGAGCGCTACCACGACGTGGGTATTGCCGAGCAGCACGCGGTGACCTTCGCCGCCGGCCTGGCCTGCGAAGGCCTCAAGCCCGTGGTGGCCATTTATTCCACCTTCTTGCAGCGCGCCTACGACCAGCTGGTGCACGACGTGGCCCTGCAGAACCTGCCGGTGGTGTTCGCGCTGGACCGTGCTGGCTTGGTGGGCGCCGACGGCCCGACCCACGCCGGGGCCTACGACATTCCCTTCCTGCGCTGCGTGCCCAATGTCTCCATCGCCTGCCCGGCGGACGAGGCCGAGTGCTACGGCCTGCTGTCCACCGCCCACGAGCAAAACCACCCGGTGGCGGTGCGTTACCCACGCGGCACCGGCGCCGGCACGGCCTTGCCCACCACCCTGGCCGGCCTGCCGTTTGGCCAAGGCGAGGTGCGCCGCCGTGGCCGCGGCGTGGCCATCCTGGCTTTTGGCACCCTGCTGTACCCGGCGCTGGAGGCCGGAGCGGCCCTGAACGCCACCGTGGCCAACATGCGCTGGGCCAAGCCGCTGGACACCGATCTGTTGCGCGAACTGGCCCGCGACCACGAAGCCCTGGTGACGGTGGAAGAGGGCGCCTTGCCCGGCGGCGCCGGCTGTGCCGTGCTGGAGGCCTTGCAGGCCGCCGGCCTGACGGTGCCCGTGCTGACCCTGGGCCTGCCGGACCGCTTCATCGAGCATGGCGACCCGGCCAAGCTGCTGGCCCTACTGGGGCTGGACGCCGCCGGCATCGAGCGCAGCGTGCGCGAACGCTTCGGGGCGGCCTTGCAGGCAGAGGCCCATTTGAAAATAGTTGGCGCCAGCGACTGATGTTTGAAATCTTTTTGTGCGCGTCGGTGGTCCGATCGGGTTAACCCGGCAAAACGGGCCTTCGACTTTCCTTACAATCATTTCACCTGCCATTCTTGGCAAGTCGGGCCTGTGCCCGGATGAAACAACAACCCATTTGGAGTCAACAGACATGGATCGTCGCTCATTGATCGCCGGGTCCGGCGCCATCGGCCTGGCCGGCCTGCTCGCCGCCTGCGGCAAGAAAGAGGAAGCCGCCGCTCCCGCAGCCGCTCCTGCTGCCCCGGCTGTGGCCACCGGTGACACGGTGCGCTGGCGCATCGCCTCCAGCTTCCCCAAGGCGCTGGACACCATTTACGGTGGCGCCGAGGTGTTCGCCAAGGCCGTGAACGACATGTCCGGCGGCAAGTTCCAGATCTCGGTGCACCCCGGTGGCGAACTGGTGCCCCCGTTCGGTGTGGTCGATGCGGTGCAACAAGGCACCGTGGAAGCGGCCCACACCTGTGCCTACTACCACATCGGCAAGGACGACACCTTTGCCATGGGCACCGCCATCCCCTTCGGCCTCAACAGCCGCCAGCTGACCTCGTGGATGTACCACGGCAACGGCCTCAAGCTGTTCCGCGAGTTTTACGACCAGTACAACATCATCAACTTCCCTTGCGGCAACTCCGGTGCCCAGATGGGCGGCTGGTTCCGCAAGGAAATCAAGGGCGTGGGCGACATCAACGGCCTGAAGATGCGCCTGGGCGGCTTCGCTGGCAAGGTGCTGTCGCGCCTGGGCGCGGTGCCCCAGGCCATCCCGGGTGGTGAAATTTACCAGGCGCTGGAGCGCGGCACCATCGACGCCTGCGAATGGGTCGGCCCCTACGACGACGAAAAACTGGGCTTCAACAAAGTCGCCCCGTTCTACTACTACCCCGGCTGGTGGGAGGGCGGCGCCCAGATCGACCTCTACATCAACAAAGAGGCGTACAACAAGCTGTCGGCCGAGAACAAAGCCATCGTGGAAGCCGCCGCGGCCTACGCCCACACCGACATGCAGGCCAAGTACGACGCCCTGAACCCGCCGGCGCTCAAGCGCCTGGTGGCGTCGGGCACCAAGGTGCTGCCCTTCCCCAAGAGCACCATGGACGCCGCGTTCAAGGCCGCCAACGAGCTGTACACCGAGCTGAGCGACACCAACGCCAACTGGAAAAAGATCTACAGCGACTACGCGGAATTCCGCCGCGATCAGAACCTGTGGTTCCGCTTCACCGAAGGCCTGTTCGACAACTACATGCAGAACTCCCGCCTGTGAGCGGCGGGTTGACGGCCTGAACCGAGCCCCGCGCCAGCGCGGGGCTTTTTTTGCTTGACCCGAACCGGTGTCTGGCGGGAACCCCCGCCAGGCCCCACGGTTCTGAGCCAGAAGCCCAGAACCACGCCCCGTGTGAGCGGAGGACCCGACCATGAAATCTTTGATGCTCATTGCCCGCGGCATAGACCTGCTCAACGGCACCATCGGCAAACTGGCCATGTGGCTGATTTTGGCGGCGACGCTGATCAGCGCGGGCAACGCCATCTCGCGCAAGGCGTTCAACCTGAGTTCCAACGCCTTTCTGGAAATCCAGTGGTACCTGTTCGCCGCCGTGTTCATGCTGGGCGGGGGCTATGCCTTTCTGCGCAACGCCCACGTGCGCATCGACGTGCTGTCGGGCCGCCTGTCGCCCCGTGCGCGCAACTGGATCGACGTGGTCGGCATCCTGGTGTTCCTGTTCCCGCTGTGCTACATGTTGGCCAGCATGGGCTGGCCGGTGTTTGCCCGGGCTTGGGCCAGCGGTGAGATTTCTTCCAGCGCCGGCGGCCTGGTGCGCTGGCCGGTGTACGGCCTGATTCCGCTGGGCTTTGCCTTGCTGGCGCTGCAGGGTCTGTCCGAACTGATCAAACGGCTGAACTTCCTGTTCTGCGCCGGTCCGGACCCCTTGAGCCACACCGGCCCCAGCGAAACCGAACTGCTGGCCCAGGAAATTGCCGCCGCCGAAAAAGCCGCCGCCGGAGCCCACAAATGACCGAGCTGATGTCCAACCAATTCGTCCCCATGATGTTCATGGGGCTGATGTTCTTCCTGCTGGCGGGTTTCCCGGTGGCGTTTTCGCTGGCGGCCACCGGGCTGTTCTTTGGCCTGGTGGGCATGGAGTTGGGCCTGTTCCCCCAGACCCTGTTCAACGCGCTGCCGCTGCGTGTCTTTGGCATCATGCAGAACGACACGCTGCTGGCCATCCCCTTCTTCACGCTCATGGGCATCATCCTGGAGCGCAGCCGCATGGCCGAGGACCTGCTGGAGACCATCGGCCAGGTGTTCGGGCCGCTGCGCGGTGGCCTGGGCATTGCCGTGGTGCTGGTGGGCGCGCTGCTGGCCGCCACCACCGGCGTGGTGGCCGCGGCCGTCATTTCCATGGGCCTGATCTCGCTGCCCATCATGCTGCGCAACGGCTACAACCGCGCCATCGCCACCGGCACCATCACCGCGTCGGGCACGTTGGCGCAGGCGCTGCCGCCGTCGCTGGTGCTCATCGTGCTGGCCGACCAGCTCGGCCGCTCGGTCGGTGACATGTACGCCGGCGCCCTGATCCCCGGCCTGATGCTGGTGGGGCTGTACCTGGTGTTCATGGTGGGGGTGGCGCTGTTCAAGCCCGACTGGGTGCCGGCCCTGCCGCCCGAGGCGCGCATCTACAACGAAGCCAACGGCAACAGCGGCCACCGCTCGCTGTTCGTGCTGCTGGCCATCGCCGGTGGCGTGGCCTATGCGTGGTCGCAGGTGCACAGCGGGCTGATGCAGCGCTGGTTCGAGCGCAGCGGCGACGCCCCGTCGGACGAAACCTTCATCATCTCGGCGCTGGTGGCCGCCATGGTGGCGCTGGTGCTGGCCCTGCTGAACAAACTGCTGCGGCTCAACCTGGTGTCGCGCCTGGCGCAGCAGGTCACCTTTGTGCTGATTCCGCCGCTGGTGCTGATCTTCCTGGTGCTGGGCACCATTTTCCTGGGCGTGGCCACGCCGACCGAAGGCGGCGCCATGGGTGCGATCGGCGCCTTGATCATGGCCCTGGCGCGGCGCCGGCTCTCGCTGTCGCTGCTGATGCAGGCCCTGGAAAACAGCACCAAGCTGTCGATCTTCGTGATGTTCATCCTGATCGGCTCGACGGTGTTCAGCTTCACCTTCAACGCCGCCGACGGCCACATCTGGGTGGAGCACCTGTTCGACAAGCTGCCGGGCGGCCAACTGGGCTTCCTCATCTTCGTCAACCTGCTGGTGTTTGGCCTGGGCTTCTTCATCGATTTCTTCGAGATCGCCTTCATCGTCATCCCGCTGCTGGCGCCGGTGGCCGAGAAGCTGGACATCAACCTGATCTGGTTCGGCATCATCATCGCGATGAACCTGCAGACGTCCTTCCTGACGCCGCCGTTCGGCTTTGCGCTGTTCTACCTGCGCAGCGTGGCCGCGCGCAACGACTACACCGACGAGGTGACCGGCAAGCGCATCAAGGCGGTGACCACCGAGCAGATCTACAAAGGCTCGATCGCCTTCATCGCGCTGCAACTGCTGATGGTGGCGGTGCTGCTGTGGCAGCCGTCGCTGGTGACCGGGCAGCTCAAGCAGGCGCAGGCCGTGGACGAGTCGGCGGTGCGCGACCAGTTGCTGAACATGCCAGGGTTCGACAGCGGCGGTTTTGGCAACTCCCCCTGGGGCAACGAGGAGGAGGCGCCAGACCCGGCCGAGGACGCTGCGCCTGCCCCGGCCGACGGCGCCGCCGCACCCCTGACCCAGACCATCGACCCGCTGCAGGCCCTGCAGGAGTCGATGCGCAAACCCTGAGCCCGCGCCCATGCAGATCGACGTGAAAATCCTGGACGGGCGGTTGCGCGAGCAGCCCCCGGCCTACGCCACCGCTGGCAGCGCCGGGCTGGACCTGCGTGCCTGCCTGGACGCGCCGCTGACCCTGGCGCCCAACGCCTGGCAGTTGGTGCCCACCGGCATGGCCATCCACCTGGCCGACCCGGGCTACGCGGCCCTGATCCTGCCGCGTTCGGGCTTGGGGCACAAGCACGGCATCGTGCTGGGCAACCTGGTGGGCCTGATCGACAGCGACTACCAAGGCCAGCTCATGGTGAGCGCCTGGAACCGCAGCGACGTGGCCTTCACCATCGAGCCGATGGAGCGGATCGCGCAGCTGGTGATCGTGCCGGTGCTGCAGGCCCGCTTCAACTGGGTGGACGACTTTGGCGCCGCCACCGAGCGTGGGGTGGGCGGCTACGGCTCCACCGGCCGGGGCTGACCGCTGGGTCCCGCCCGACTGGCCAGGGCTGCCCGCCGGTTGGGGCAGGGTATCTGGCCCGGTGGCGCATCAGGCGCCGGGTGGGGTGTCCAGCTTGAAAAAACCGGTGCCCAGGGTGCCCTGGCCCACCTCTTCCAGCGTGGCTTCGCGCACCGCATGCACCTTGAGCGCGATGCGCAGCGCGATGCCGGCCAGCGGGTGGTTGGCGTCCATCACCACGTGTTCCGGGTAGATCTCGCTCACAAAGTACAGCCGGTCGGCCGGGGCGGCCGGGTTGCAGCCAGGGGGCAGGCCCTCGAAGGCCATGCCTTCTTCCAGTTCCGCCGGGAAGCAGCTGCGCGGTTCCAGGTAGAGCAGTTGGTCGTCGAAATCGCCGAAGGCGTGCTCGGGCTCCAGGTGCAGCTCCAGCACGTCGCCCACGGCGTGGCCCTGCAGGGCCTCGTCGATCTTGGCCAGCAGGTCGTGGCCACCGACGAGGAATTCCGTCGGTTCGTCCAGTTCGTCCAGCGCTTCGCCCAAGGTGTCTTTCAGCGTCCAGGTCAACGACACGACGCATTGCGGGTTGATTTTCATCGGACAATTGTCCCATGACTTCCCCCCAAGCCCGCCACCCCGCCACCGCGACTGCGCCTTTGCCCGACACCCCCCTGGCCCTGCTCGGTGGCCTGACGCCGCGCCAGTTCATGCGCCGGCACTGGCAGAAAAAGCCGCTGCTGATCCGCCAGGCCATGCCCGGTTTTGCCCCGCTGCTGGACCGCGCCGAGTTGTTTGCGCTGGCCGGGCAGGAAGGGGTGGAGTCGCGCGCCATCGTGCGGCAGGCCGGGGGCGACTGGCGCCTGAGCCACGGCCCCTTGGCGCGCAAGGCGCTGCCGCCGTTCAAGCAGCCGGCCTGGACGCTGCTGGTGCAGGGCGTGGACCTGCACGTGGACGCGGTGCACCGGCTGATGCAGGGCTTTCGCTTCGTGCCCGACGCCCGGCTCGACGACCTGATGATTTCCTGGGCCAGCGAAGGCGGCGGCGTGGGCCCGCACTTCGACAGTTACGACGTGTTCCTGCTGCAGGCCAGCGGCAAGCGCCACTGGCGCATCGGCCGGCAGAAGGACCTGACCCTGCAGGAGGGCGTGCCCCTGAAGATCCTGCAGCATTTTGAGCCCGAGGAAGAGTGGGTGCTGGAGCCGGGCGACATGCTCTACCTGCCGCCCAAGTGGGCCCACGACGGCGTGGCGGTGGACGGCGAGTGCATGACCTATTCGGTGGGTTTCCGCGCGCCGCAGCGCGGCGGCCTGGCCGGCGAGCTGGCGCTGCGCCTGGCCGACGAACACGAGGACGAGGTGCTCTACCGCGATCCGCAGCAGGTCGCGACCGACCAGCCCGCCGCCGTGCCCGCCGGGTTGCTGGACTTTGCCCGCGACGGCCTGCAGCGCCTGCTGGCCGACGACCAGGCGCTGGGCTGCGCCCTGGGCGAGGTGCTGACCGAACCCAAACCCAAGGTCTGGTTCGAGGAGCCGGTCGAGGCCTGGGCCACCGGCGCGGTGCGGCTCGACCGCCGCACCCGCATGCTGTACGACGAGCGCCACATCTTCATCAACGGCGAGGCCTTCCGGGCCGGGGGGCGCGATGCGCGCCTGATGCGCGAGCTGGCCGACCGGCGTGGGCTGGACGCCGAGCGCGTGCAGCGCGCCAGCGCCGAGGCCCAGGCCCTGCTGGCCGACTGGCACGACGCCGGTTGGCTGCACTTGGACCCCGAGGTGGGTGGTGACTGACCAGCCGGAGCACCCGGACCCGCCGGGCTGGCCCGCCGACGGTCGGCACAGCGGCCGTGCCGACTTCCAGCAGGCCTTGCGCGCCTGCATCGCCCAGGCCCAGGCCGAGCGGGTGGGGCAGATGTGGTGGTGCGACCCCGACTTTGCCGACTGGCCCTTGCACGAGGCCGCGGTGGTGGCGCAACTGCAGGCCTGGAGCCTGGCCGGTGGACGTTTGCGCATGCTGGCCAGCGATTTCCGCCATGTGCAGGCCCATGCCCCGCGTTTCTTGCGTTGGCGCCAGCTGTGGGACCACCGCTTCGAGGCCCGTGCCACCGGCCGCAGCCGTTGGGCCGAAACGCCGTCGCTCTGGCTGGGCGGCGAGCGGCTGCTGCTGCGGCTGGACGCAGTGGGCAGCGCCTTCTTCGTCACCACCGAGCGGGCACGCCGTGCCCAAACCGAAGAGCGGCTGCAGTCGCTGTGGCAGCAGTCGGTGGTGGCGCTGCCGGCCAGCACCCTGGGCTTGTGAACGCCACAGGTGTTGCAAGATGGCAACGAAGTTGCAACCGTTTGAAAATATTTTTTTTGAGGGTTAACCCGGGTTCTTTTGCGCATTATGATGCGCTCCGAGCTGGTGCATGTCTAGGTCACTGTGGTGCATTGGTTCCACCGGGTTTGTCCATCGGGGGGGCGGATACGGTGATTGCAAATCGCTCCCGGGTCCTTATACGCATTCACATCATGAACAAGTCTCTCGTCATCGCCGCCGTCATGGCCGCCGCAGTTCTGGCCGCTTGCGGCAAGAAAGAAGAAGCCGCTGCACCCGCAGTGGAAACCACCGCTCCCGCTGCCGCTCCGGCCGCTGACGCTGCTGCCCCCGCTGCTCCGGCCGCCGACGCCGCTGCCGCTCCGGCCGCTGACGCTGCTGCTGCCCCCGCCGCTCCGGCCGACGCCGCCGCTGCTCCGGCCGCTCCTGCCGAAGAGAAAAAGCAGTGATGTGTTGAGGGCGCAAGCCCTCACGCCACTCAAAAAACCGCCTCGCGTTTGCCGGGCGGTTTTTTTGCGTCTGAACCCTGGTCTGTACCGCTGCGGCGGGCTTGGCGGGCCCGCCGGACGGCTTGAGCGGGCGTGGGCTGTGGGCCGAGGTGGCCCCGGCCGTGTCAGGCTCAGTTCAGCTTTTTGACCAAGACGCGGCTGCGCCGGTCCCAGTTGTATTTGCGCTTGCGCGCCTCGGGCAGCCAGTCGGCGTCCACCGGCTGGAAGCCGCGCTTGATGAACCAGTGCATGGTGCGGGTGGTGAGCACGAAGATGCTTTCCAGGCCCATGTAGCGGGCCCGTTGCTCGATGCGTTTGAGCACCTTTTCGCCATCGCCCTGGCCCTGCGCCTGGGGCGACACCGTCAGCGCCGCCATTTCGGCGGTGCGGGCTTCCGGGTAGGCGTACAGCGCCGCGCAGGCGAAGATCACCCCGTCGTGCTCGATGATGGTGTAGTTGGCCACGTCGCGCTCGATTTCGGTGCGGCTGCGTTTGACCAGGGTGCCGTCCTTCTCGAACGGTTCGATCAGCTGCAGGATGCCGCCCACGTCGTCGGCGCTGGCTTCGCGCAGTTCTTCCAGCTTTTCGTCCACCACCATGGTGCCGATGCCGTCGTGCACGTACACCTCCAGCAGCAGCGCGCCGTCCACCGCGAACGGGATGATGTGGCTGCGTTCCACGCCCGCTTTGCAGGCTTTCACGCAGTGCTGCAGGTAAAAGCCCACGTCGGTCGGCAAATGGCTGGGCGGCAGCTCGGCCAGGATGTTTTCGGCCTGGGCCAGCGGCAGTTCGGTGTCGATGGGGTTGTCTTCGCTGTCGGGCCGGTGCGGGTCCATGCGGATGCCCGGGATTTCCGTCACAAACAGCAGCTTGTCGGCCTGCAGCGCGATGGCCACACTGGTCGCCACCTCCTCCATGCTGAGGTTGAAGGCCTCGCCGGTGGGCGAGAAGCCGAAGGGTGACAGCAGCACCATCGCGCCCATGTCCAGGGTGCGCATCAGGCCGCCCACGTCCACCTTGCGCACCAGGCCGGAGTGCTGGAAGTCGATGCCGTCCACGATGCCCACCGGCCGCGCGGTGATGAAGTTGCCCGAGATGACGCGCACCGTGGCGCCGGCCATGGGGGTGTTGGGTAGGCCCTGGCTGAAGGCAGCCTCGATTTCGTAGCGCAGCTGGCCGGCGGCTTCCTGGGCGCAGTCCAGCGCCACCTCGTCGGTGATGCGGATGCCGTTGTGGTAACGCGCTTCGTGCCCCTTGGCGCGCAGCTGTTCGTTCACCTGCGGCCGAAAGCCGTGCACCAGCACCACGCGCACGCCCATGCTCTGGATGAGGGCCAGGTCTTGCGCCAGGTTGGGCAGCTTGCCGGCGGCAATCGCCTCGCCCGGAATGCCCACCACAAAGGTCTGGTTGCGGAACTTGTGGATGTAGGGCGCCACCGAACGGAACCAGGGCACGAAGGTGAAGTTGAAGACCGTGGACATGTCAGGGCAAAGTGGGCGGCCACCGCGTGGCGCAGACCCCTAGGATAATCGCAAGCTTCGCCTTTTCCGGGCCCCGCCCCGTTCCGCCTTGACCGCCACCGCTTTGAAGATCGAGTTTCCCGAATCCCTGCCCGTCTCGGGCAAGCGCCACGAGATCGAGGCGGCGCTGCGCGCGCACCAGGTGGTGATCGTCTGCGGCGAAACCGGCTCGGGCAAGACCACCCAACTGCCTAAGATCGCGCTGGCCATGGGGCGCGGCGGGCAGGCGCAGCGCCAGGCCTTGGCCGCGGGCGCGGCGGCCGGGGCTGCGGCCGCCCAGGCCGAGGGCGAGGCGCGGGGTGCGCGCGGTGGACGCAGCGGCGGGCGGCCCGCACGCCCCCAGCTGATCGGCCACACCCAGCCGCGCCGCATCGCCGCCAGTTCGGTGGCCACGCGCATCGCCGAGGAGTTGCAAACCCCGCTGGGCGAGGTGGTGGGCTACAAGGTGCGCTTCAACGACCGCCTCGGGAAAAACGCCTCGGTCAAGCTGATGACCGATGGCATCCTGCTGGCCGAAACGCAAACCGACCCGCTGCTGCAGGCCTACGACACCCTCATCATCGACGAGGCGCACGAGCGCAGCCTGAACATCGACTTCCTGCTGGGCTACATCAAGCAGATCCTGCCGCGCCGCCCGGATTTGAAGGTGATCGTCACCTCGGCCACCATCGACGCCGACCGCTTTGCGCGGCACTTCGCTTCGCGCCACGGACCGGCGCAGGTGATCCTGGTGTCGGGCCGCACCTTCCCGGTGGAGCAGCGCTACCGCCCGTTCGAGGAGTCGCGCGAGCACGACCTGAACGACGCCATCGCCGACGCGGTGGACGAACTCTGGCGCGGTGGCGCCCAGGCGGGCGACATTTTGGTGTTTTTGCCTGGTGAGCGCGAGATCCGAGAGGCCGCCGACCACCTGCGCAAGCACCTGGCCCACGTGCCGGCGCTGCGCAGCGCCGAGGTGCTGCCTTTGTTCGCGCGCCTGAGCGCCGCCGAGCAGGACCAGATTTTCAAACCCCACGGTCAGCGCCGCATCGTCATCGCCACCAACGTGGCCGAAACCTCGCTGACCGTGCCCGGCATCCGTTACGTCATCGACGCCGGCACCGCACGGGTCAAGCGCTACAGCCTGCGCAGCAAGGTCGAGCAGTTGCTGGTGGAGCCGATCAGCCAGGCCGCGGCCAACCAGCGCGCCGGCCGCTGCGGTCGGGTGGCCGACGGCATCTGCATCCGCCTGTACGACGAGGCCGATTTCAACGCCCGCCCGCGCTTCACCGACCCGGAAATTCTGCGCTCCTCGCTGGCGGCGGTGATTCTGCGGATGAAGTCGTTGCACCTGGGGCAGGTCGAGGATTTTCCGTTCCTGGAAGCGCCTTCGCGCCGCGCCATCACCGACGGCTACCAGCTGTTGCAGGAGCTGGGCGCGGTGGACGAGTTCAACGCCCTCACGCCCCTGGGCGCCGAACTGGCCAAGCTGCCGCTGGACCCGCGCGTGGGCCGCATGATTCTGGAGGCGCGCAACCGCCATGCCCTGGACGAGGTGCTGGTGATCGCCAGCGCGTTGAGCGTGCAGGACGTGCGCGAACGCCCGATGGAGGCGCAAGCCCAGGCCGACCAGGCCCACGCCAAGTTCGACGACGAGAAAAGCGAGTTCACCAGCTACCTGAAGCTGTGGCACTGGCTGGAGACCGCGCGCGGCGGCAAGCCCGCGGCACCCCAGGCGGCGGCTGCGCCCGCGCCCAGCCACGGCCCGATCGGCTTTGCCGAGCTGAAGGCCTTGCGGCGCCAGGCGCCCACGTCCGGCGGTCCGGCGGTGCCTACCGCCGGCGCCACCCACAAGCTCAGCCACCGCCAGTACGAGGCGCTGCTGCGGCAGAACTTCATCAGCGTGCGCCGGGTGCGCGAGTGGCGCGACATCCACAGCCAGCTCCACACCGTGGTGGCCGAACACGGCTGGCAGCTCAACACCGCCCCGGCCAGCTACGAGCAGCTGCACCTGTCCATGCTGTCCGGGTTGCTGGGCAACCTCGGCTGCAAGCACGACACCGAGGACGTGTACCTGGGGGCGCGCGGCATCAAGTTCCACCGCCACCCGGGCGCGCACCTGAGCAAGCGCCCGGGCCGCTGGATCGTCTGTGCCGAACTGGTGGAGACCGCGCGCCTGTTCGGGCGCGGCATCGCCGCCATCGAGCCGCAATGGCTGGAACAGGTGGGCGCGCACCTGCTGAAAAAGCAGATGCTGGACCCGCACTGGGAAAAGAAGGCGGCCGAGGTGGTGGGCTACGAACGCGCCACGCTCTACGGCCTGGTGGTGTATCAGCAGCGCCGCGTGCACTACGGCCGGGTGGACCCGGTGGGCGCGCGCGACATCTTCATCCGCGAAGCGCTGGTGGCCGGCCTGTACGAAGACACCTGGCCGGCCGAGGCGCTGGCGCGCCTGCCCTTCCTGGCCGCCAACCGCAAACTCATCCGCCAGGTGCAGGAACTGGAGCACAAGTCGCGCCGGCAGGACGTGCTGGTGGACGACGCCCTGATCCACGCTTTCTACGACAGCCAGTTGCCACCCGAGGTGTGCAGCGGCCGCGAGCTGGAGCGCTGGTACCGCGACGCGGCGCGCCAGCAGCCCAAGCTGCTGCAGCTGACGCGCGAGGAGCTGATGCGCCACGAGGCCGCCGGGGTGACCGGCAACGCCTTCCCCAAAACCGTGAAGCTGGGCGGGGTGGACTGCAGCGCCAGCTACCTGCACGAGCCGGGCGACCCGAAAGACGGCCTGACCGTGGCCGTGCCGCTGTTCGTGCTGAACCAGGTGAGCGAGGAGCGCTGCGAGTGGCTGGTGCCCGGCATGCTGAAAGACAAGGTCCAGGCCCTGCTGAAAAGCCTGCCGCAAAAGCCGCGCGCCCGGCTGGTGCCCCTGCCCGACAGCGCCGAGCAGATCGCTGCCGCGCTGACCGGCCCCGAGCGCTGGGGCCAAGGCAGCCTGACCGACGCGCTGCTGAAAGAGGTGCGGCAGATGGCCGGCCTGGACGTCCAGCGCAGCGACTTCAAGCTCGACATGCTGCAGCCGCACCAGTTCATGAACCTGCGCGTGGTGGACGAACACGGCCGCCAGTTGGGCCAGAGCCGCAACCTGCCGGCGCTCAAGGCCGAGTGGGGGGCCAAGGCCCGCGGCGCTTTCCAGGCCCTGGCCCAGCTCAAGCTGGCTGGCCAGACCGAGGCACCCCGGCACGCCGCGGCCCCCGAGGCGGCGGCATCGGCAGGGGGGGATACCTCCGCGCCGGGCCGCGCTGGCGCGGCCCCTGCGGTGCGGTCCACGGCCGCTGGCGCGGCGGCGGCCCAGCCGGCCCCGGGCAGCGGCCCCGCCGCCGCGGACGGCACCCTGCGCCACACCGCCTGGACCTTCGGCGACTGGCCCGAGATCATGGAAATCCGCCAGGGCGGCCAGACGCTGATCGGCTTTCCGGCGCTGATCGACCTGGGCGACGCGGTGGCCATCCAGGTGTTCGACGAACCCGACGTGGCCGCGCGCAAGCACCGCAGCGGCCTGCGCCGGCTGTTCGCCCTGCAGCTGAAGGACGCGCTCAAGTACCTGGAGAAAAACATCCCCGACCTGCAGAAAATGGCTGTGGCTTACATGGCCTTGGGCACGCAGGAGGAGCTGCGCGAGCAGATCATCGGCGTGGCGATGGAGCGCGCCTTTTTGGCCGAACCGCTGCCCGCCCACGAGGCCGACTTCAAGCGCCGGCTGGACGAGGGCCGGGGCCGGCTGACGCTGATCGCCCAGGAAGTGGCGCGCCTGTGCGGCACCGTGTTGCAGGAGCACGCCGCCGCCGCGCGCAAGCTCAAAGACACCAGGCAGGCCCCCGACGCGGTGGCCGACGCCAGCCAGCAACTGCAACGCCTGGTGGGCAAGCGCTTTCTGGCCGAGACGCCCTGGAGCGCGCTGCAGCACCTGCCGCGCTACCTCAAGGCCATCGTGCTGCGGCTGGACAAGCACCGCAGCGACCCGGCGCGCGACACCACCCGCATGGCCGAGGTCAAGGCCCAGGAGCAGCGCTACTGGCGCTTGTTGGCCGAGCGCAAGGGCGTGCGCAACGAGCGCATGGACGAGTTCCGCTGGCTGCTGGAAGAGTTCCGGGTCAGCCTGTTCGCCCAGGAGTTGCGCACACCGCAGCCGGTCAGCGCCAAACGGCTGGACAAGGTCTGGGCCCAGATCGCGCAGTGAGCGCGGGCCCAGCCTGTGCCTCGCCGCACTACCGGGGCGACTGGGGTCACAACCGGGCCAGCCGCTCCAGCGCGCGTTGCAGGGTGGCGTCCTGCTTGGCAAAGCAAAAGCGCACCACGCGCTGGTCGAAGCCGTTGCCGTAAAACGCCGACAGCGGGATGGCCGCCACCCC
>NZ_JAAQQT010000624.1:0-20570 GCF_011742065.1 Aquabacterium sp. A08 | reverse complement strand
TCGTCCACGATGCTGATGCTCAGGTTGGCGCTCGCACCCGTGCCGCCCACACCCGCCACAGCCACCGGCACGCTGTCGCTGATCGCCGTGTCGGCCGTCGCCTTGTCGTGTGTCTGTGCGGCCTTGAGCGTGTAGCTGTAGCTCACCGTGCCGGTCTTGCCGTCGGTGCTGTTGAAGCCCGTGACCACCAGCGTGCCTTCGCCCGTGTCGTAGGTCTTGTCCACCGCAGCCACACCACCCAGGTTGGTGAGCTGACCCAGCGTCAGGGTGATCGCACCCGAACCCGTGCCAATCGTCACGCTGGCAATGCCGTCCGTGGCGTTGACCTGGAAGCTGTCGCTGTCGGTCTCGCTGGTGTTGGCCACCGACGTCAGACCCGCTTCGTACACCGTGCTGTCCGCACCTTGGGTCGCCACGGTCACGCTGGCGCTGTCGTCCGCTCCCACGATCTTGATGATCACGCTGCCCGGGCTGGTGTCGCCGTCCGCGTCCGTGATGGTGTAGGTCAGCGTCTGCTGGATCGGCGTGCCCGATGCCGTCAGCGCCTGCACCGCCGCGCTGGCGTTGTTCAGCGTGAAGGTGTACTGCCCGTCTGTGCCCAGCGTCAGCGTGCCGTATGTGGCCAACACCGCTTTCGCAGCCGTGTTCGCGTCCCAGCTGAAGGCCTTCAAACCTCCCGTGTCATCCGCACCATAGCTGTCGTTGGTCAGCACGTTGGCCGTCACCGTCTGGCCCGCACCGCTGTCTTCGGTCACCGTCGCCGTGCCATCCGCACCCGTCTGCGGCACATCGTCCACGATCTCAATCGTCACCGTCGCGTTGGCCGTGGCCGTACCGTCGTCAACCGTGACCTTGAAGCTGTTGGTTTCCGTCTGATCCGCCACGTCCGCCGTGCGGCTGGTCAGCGTGTACTCGTAACCGTACACACCCTTGCCGTCCACCACACTGTAGGAGTTGATCTTAACCGTGCCATTGGCGGTCGTGAAGGTCTGGTTGACCAGATCCGCCAGACTGCCCGAGCCGACCGTGAAGGTCAGACCGGCTGCACCGGTGTCAGAGAAGGTGATGGTCTTGATGTCGTCCAGACCGTCCGCATCGCCTACCGTGATGGTGCCCGTGGCCACCGCCGTCCCACCGCCGCTGCCCGTGGCCAGCGCCGACTCGTTCACCACGTCCGTGTCCCCGGTGTTGCCAGGAAGATTCGGGTTGTCGTCCACCACCAGGGTCGGCGGGTCGTTGACAGGCGTGATCTGGATAGACAGAGTCGAAGTGACGGCATCCTCCCCGTCAGTGACGTCGTAGGTGGCCGGCGGAACCTGCCCGTCGTAATTCTGATCTGGCGTAAACACAAAATCGCCGTTGGGCGCAATGGTCAACGTGCCCACACCCTGTATGCGGATCGGATCGCCTGCGTTCGCGGTTTGCCCGCCCCAGGTGAACTGCACCACGGCCTCTGTGGCCGGGCCATCGGGGTTCACCGTGTTGTCCAGGACGTTCCCTCTAGCCTCTTGGTCTTCTTCGGTCGTGACGGACTCACCCTCGTCAGAAAGCTCATTGGGGGGCGGCAGGTCTGCGTCCGAAGCCAACAACACCTCATCCGGCCCCGCCAGCGGGTCGAAGCTGTAGTCGTAGGCCAGCGGGTCCACGCCTTCGGTCACGCGCAGCAGGCGCACGAAGTCGCTGCCATCACCACCACCGCCGGCACCGGCGCCGGCCGCTGCGGCTTCCAGCTCTTCGGTCAGGTCGCCGCCCTGCTCCAGCACCTGGGCGATCTGGTCGATGGTGCCGGGCTGCGCGGCCGCCTCGGCGGCGCTGGGGGTGGCGTCGGTTTGCGCCATGGTTTCGTCCACGCGCACGGTCTGGGCCGGGCCCATGGCCACGACCTGACCGTCTTCCATCATCAGCTCCACGCGGGCGCCGGCGGCGGTGCGCACGGTTTCGCCTTTCTGGATGACGTCGCCCACCTTGAGGGCGCGGGTGGTGCCGTCGGCTTGGACGACGACGGCGTTGCCGGTGACAGACAGTACGGTGGCTTGGGCCATGGAAACACTCCTGGTTGAAGGTATGGCCGCAGCTTACCCCTCGGCAAGTGCTGCGGCCATTGGACTTAAGTACAGTTTTGCGGCGCGGGCGTCAGGCGTCTTTGCGCAGGTTGCCGTTGTCCAGCAGTTTCTGGATGATTTCCACGTCGCTGCTGCCGCCGGCGTAGGCCTGCAGGTCGAGCAGGCTGACCTGGTCGAAGGTGATGCTCTGCTGCGCGTCGGGGATGCCGTCGCCGTTGAGGTCGGCGCCGGTGGCGACCTGCAGGACGGCGTGGCCGGCGTCGTTCTCACCGAAGCTGAGGTAGGGGTCGAGCGCCTGGGCGCTGAATTCGGGCAGGTCGAGCATGTCGCCCAGGTGGACGCTGTCGCCGCCGTCGTTCACGTGGGCCAGGGTGAAGCCGCCGTTGTCGGTGTCCAGCGCGTCGGGAATGCCGTCGCCGTCGCTGTCCACACCGAAGCTGGGCATGTCCAACGGCTCGGCGCTGGCGAAGGCGTAGGCGCTGGCCCCCAGTTCGGCGCCCTGCGCGCCCAGGTCGTTGACGGTGTAGGCCACGTTGACGCTGAGGGTGGCGCCGTCGGCGTCGCCATCGGCGTCGTACAGGGTGTAGCTGAACACGTCCTGCCCGCCGGTGCTGCCACTGGGGGTGTAGGTGTAGTCGCCATCGGGCTCGACCACCAGGGTGCCGTGGTCGCCGGTCACCGTGACCAGCCCGGTGTCGGGGTCCACCACGCCACCGTCGAAGGCCCAGGTGTGCTGGCTGAAATCGCCATCGCCCGGGGCGTCGTTGCCCAGGATGTTGCCGCTGGCGGGCACGATGTCGACGATGTCGGGCAAGGGGGTGACGGTGCCGAAGTAGTGGTCGCTGCCCACGTCCACGGTGGCGGTGGCCCAGGTGCCGCCGCCGGTTTCGTCGTCCACGGTGAACTTGACGCGGTATTCGCCGTCGGCCTCGAAGGTGTGGCTGTATTGGCCGTCGCTACCGGCGATGGTGGCCACTTGGGTCCAGGTGCCGTCCAGGTTGCGGTACAGCTCGGCGGTGAAGCGGTCGGTGTCGCCCTGGGCGTCCGGGCCGCCCAACTGGGCAGAGGCGCTGAAGTCGAACGTCTGCCCGGCGCTGGCGGTGAAGTTGGGGGTGACGACGAAGGCCGGGTCGCTGCCCTGGCCGTGGTCGGTGATGGTGAAGGCGCCTTGCACCGAACCCAGGGTGTTCTGGAAGGACGCGTCGCTGAGCAACCAGGCGTTCTGGTTGTGCGGCAAGGCCAGTCGCCCCTCAAAGCTGAGGCTGCCTTCGCCGGCCCCCATGACGCGGGTGTCGCCGTTGAAGTCGGTCACCGCGCCTTTGGTGATGGTGACGCGGGCGCTGGCGGTGTCGTCGTTGGCCAGGGGGAAATTGTCGCCCGGGGGCGGCGGTGGGGGCTCGTCGCCCTCGGGGGCAGCGGCGCTGGCCAGCAAGGGTTCGTCGATGCGGCCCGGCGTCTCGGTGCCATATTCGTAGGCCAGCGGGGTCACCCCTTCCTCGATGCGCAGCAGGCGCACAAAACTGCTGCCGTCGCCGTCGCCGCCGCCACCGCCGCCCGCACCGGCGGCCGCGGCCTCGATTTCGTCGAGGTCGCCGCCACGTTCCAACACGTCGATGACGGCGTTGACGGCCTCGGTCAGCTCGGGCGGGGCGGCCACGGGGGCATCGGCGCCCACCAGCCAGGCTTGCCCGCCCGCCAGGCCCAGGGTCTGGCCGTCGTCCAGCGACAACTGCACGCTGGCGCCGGGCGCGGGGCGCACGGTGTCGCCGGCCTGCAGGGCGTCGCCCACGGCCAGCAGGCGCGGCAGGCCCGCGCTGTCGATGACGATGACCCGGCCGTTCAGGGCCGTGACGGTGGCGGTTTGTGCCATGGTGTACCTCCTGGGGTTTGACTGCTACATCTGGCAGTCTGAACCCGCGGCGGCCGCCGTGGCTTGACGTGGATCAAATCAGCCCGGCATCGCCGTCGTCCAGCAGCTGCAGGCGTTTGCTCAAGGCGGCGCGGGTCTGGCGGCGCTCCAGCAGCTTGGCCTGGGCTGCGGGCGGGAAGTCGGTGAACTGGATCACGCCGCGGTTGATGAGGATGTCGATCAGGTCCTCGGTCACGCGCGCCAGCCCGGCATCGCTGCTGGCGAGCGCGTCGTGGCCGTTGGGGCCGCCCGGGGCCGGTGGGGGGGTGTTCTGGCTCATGCGGCCTCCTTGGTCAGGCGCTGGCCTGGCTGCCCGAGAGGTGCAGCACCAGCTGCACCCGGTCGCGCACGCCCAGCTTGTCGAACACCGCGCCCAAGTGGGCCTTGACGGTGCGTTCGGAAATGAACAGTTGCTCGGCCACTTCCCGGTTGGACTTGCCGGCGGCCACGGCGCGGGCGACCTGGGCTTCGCGCTCCGACAGGGCCGACAGGTCGGCCGGCGGCGGGGCGGCCGCGGGGCGGCGCTGCAGCACCTCGCGGGTGGCGGCCATCAGGCGCTGCACCAGGCTGGGCCCAACCCACAGGCCGCCGTGGTCCAGCACCTGGGCGACCTCGCGCAACACCTCGGGCACGGCCAGCAGGTGGCAGTAGCCGCGAGCACCGGCGTTCAGGGCGCGCAGGCCCTCGGCGTCCTGCAACACGCCGCTGACCACCACCACCCCGCACCCGGGTTGGCGCGCCAGCAGGGCCGAGACGCGGGCCTCCCATTCGGGGTAGGTGACGGGCACCCACACGGTGTCGCCGGCAGACAGCGACGCCTCCAGGGTGGCCCAGTTGCTCCACTGCCCGTCGGGAAAGGCCTGCAGCCAGCGCTCCGGCGGGGTCAGTCCGGAGGCCGCGGCGCCCGCGCGGGCGTGGACCAGAAAATGTTGCTTGCTCATGGTGTGACCGCGTGACGTTCAGCGTTCCGACAGCGCGTTGGCCTTGGCCCGCAGCACGGGCTTGAGCAGGTAGGCCAGCACGGTCTTCTTGCCGGTGAGGATGTCCACCTGCGCCACCATGCCGGGGATGATGGGCAGGCCTTCGCCCAGGCTGGCTTCGCGGGTGCGCAGCCGCACAATGTAGAAGGCATTGCCCTTTTCGTCCACCACCGAGTCGGCGCTGATGTTCTCCACATCGGCCTTGAGGCCGCCGTAGATGGCGTAGTCGTAAGCGGTGAACTTGATGGTGGCCTCCAGCCCGGGGCGCAGGAAGGCGATGTCCTTGGGCGTGATCTGCGCCTCCAGCACCAGGACGTCGTCCAGCGGCACCACCTCCAGCACTTCGCGGCCGGGCTGCACCACGCCGCCCACGGTGTTGACCAGCAGGCGTTTGACGGTGCCACGCACCGGCGACTTGATCTCGGCCTTGGCCACCTTGTCTTCCAGTGCGCGCCCACCTTCGGACAGGGCCGACAAGCGGCCCATGGTGTCGGACAGCTCGGCCCCCATCTGGTTGCGGGCGTTGAGCTGCACCTCCTCGATGCGGCGCTGCGCCTCGGCGATGGCCGACTGCACGCGGGAGATTTGCGCGGTGGCCTGGTCGCGGTCGCCGCGCAGGCGGGCGACCTGTTGGTCCAGCCGCAGCACCTCCACCTCCGACACGGCGCCGGTGGCCACCATGGGCTTGGTGGCGGCCAGCTCGCGCTGCACCAGCTCCAGCCCGCGCTCGGCTTGCTCCTTGCGGGCGCGGGCCTCGTTCAGCTCCTGCTGGCGCTGGCTCAGCTGGCTTTGGGTGATGGAAATTTGCGCACTCAACTCGGCCCGGCGCGACTCGTACAGGCTGCGCTCCTGGGCGACGATGTCCGGCGCGTCCTTGAGCAGATCGGCCGGCGGGTTGAAGGCGCGGTTCTGCACCAGCGCCTGCAACCGCTCGGCCTTGGCCCGCAGCGCCAGCTGGCTGACCCGACTTTCGCCCAGGCTGGAGGCGAAGCGCGTCGGGTCCACCCGCAGCAGCAGCTGGCCGGCCTCCACCACCTGGCCTTCGCGCACCAGGATTTCCTCCACCACGCCGCCGTCCACGCTCTGGACGATCTGGACCTGGCTGGTCGGCACCACCTTGGCCTCGCCGCGGGTCACCTCGTCCACCTGGGCAAACGCCGCCCACAGCAGCAGCCCGCCCAGCACCACCGCCGCCCCGCGCAGCAGCACCCGGGCGCGCAGCGGCTCTTGCTGCAGCTGCGCCCAGTCGGCGTCGGACGCCCAGTCCAGCGACTCACGGTCGGCACCGCCGGCGCCCAGCTTGTGCACCACCCGGCCGAACAGGGTTTCGCCCAGGCGGCTGGCTTTCTGGGTGGCCTTGCCCAGGCGCTCAAAGTCTTTTTCGTTCAGTTCCGACATCACGCGGCCTTTCCAATGCGGCCTTGGCGCAGCGCCTGCACCACCTGGTCCTTGGGCCCGTCGGCCACGATGCGCCCGGCGTCCATGACGACGATGCGGTCCACCAGGTCGAGCAAGGACGTGCGGTGGCTCACCAGGATCACCGTCTTGCCCGGCATGAACTCGCGCAGGCGGGCCTTGATGTCCTCCTCGCTGGAGTGGTCCATGGACGCGGTCGGCTCGTCCAGCAGCAGGATGGACGGGTCGTGGATCACCGCGCGGGCGATCGCCACGCCCTGGCGCTGCCCGCCCGAGAGCGATTCGCCGCGTTCGCCGACCAGCATGTCAAAGCCCTGCGGGTGGGTGTTGACCAGGTCCGAGATGCCGCCGATGGTGGCGGCCTTGAGCACGTCGGCGTCGTCGGCCAGCGGCGCGCCCAGGGTGATGTTCTCGCGCAGGGTGCCGTAAAACAGCATCACGTCCTGCTGCACGTAGCCGATGTGGCGGCGCAGCTCGGCCGGGTCCAGTTGCCGCTGGTCGATGCCATCGACCAGCACCGCGCCGCTGGTGGGCCGGTACAGGCCGAGGATGAGCTTTTCCAGGGTGGTTTTGCCCGACCCGATGCGGCCCAGGATGGCCACCTTTTCGCCGGGCTGGATGCGCAGACTGACGTTGCGCAGCGAGGCGTTCTGCTGGCCGGGGTAGTTGAAGGACACGTCCTTGAACTCGATCGCCCCCTTGATGCTGCCGCGGGTGATGAAGTTGGCGTCGTCCGGGCGCTCGACCTCTCGCTTCATCATCTCGTTGAGCGAGGTGAGTGCGGTGGCCGCGGTGTGGTACTGCACCAGCAGCCCGGCCACCTGCCCCACCGGCGCCATGGCGCGCGACGCCAGCATGGTGCAGGCGATCAGGCCGCCCATGGACAGCGCGCGTTCGCCGATCAGGTACACGCCCAAAATAATGATGAACATGTTGATGGCCTGCTGCACAAAGGCCGAGCTGTTCGAGGCGCTGGACGACAGCAGCCGCAGCTGCGCCCCGACGCGGGCCAGCAGCGCCGCGCTTTTTTCCCACTTGCGCTGGATCGGCGCTTCCGCCCCCAGGGCCTTGACCGTCTCGAAGCCCACCAGCCCCTCCACCAGCGTGGCGTTGCGCTGGGCCCCGGCGCGGTAGGTGGTTTCGGCCAGCTCGTGCATGCGGCCCTGCACCGCCAGCGCGTACAGCAGCAGCAGCACCGCGCCCAGCACCAGCGGAATCAGCATGGGCCAGGCGATCCAGCCAATGACGACAAAGAAGATCAGCGCGAACGGCAGGTCGATGAAGGCCACCACCGTGGCCGAGCCGATGAAGTCGCGCACCGACTCGAAGGCGCGCAGGTTGGCGGCGAAGGAGCCGGCCGACACCGGGCGCTGCTCCATGCGCGTGCCCAGCACCCGCTCCATGATGTAGGCCGAGAGCTTGACGTCGGCGCGGCTGCTGGCCAGGTCGACGAACTTGCCGCGCAGGGTGCGCAGCACCAGGTCGCCGACCAGCACCAGGCTCAGGCCCACGGCCAGCACCCACAGGGTGTCGGTGGCCTGGTTGGGCACCACCCGGTCGTACACGTTCATGACGAACAGCGGCATGGCCACGGCGAACAGGTTGGTCAGGAAGGCGGCCAACAGCACGTCGCGGTACAGGGCGCTGTTTTCGCCGATCACGCTCCAGAACCAGTGGCCGCTGCGGGTGGTGCTGACCACCGGGCTGCGCGCGTCGAACCGCAGGCGCGGCCGGGCGTAAATGGCGTGGCCGCTGTAGCGCGCGGCCAGTTCGGCGGCGGGCACCTGCAGCGGGGCATCGCCCAGCTCCGGGTACACCACCTGCAGGGTGGCACCGTCGTCGCTGCGCCCCAGCAGCACGCAGGCGTGTTCGCCGTCGAGCAGCAGCACCGCCGGCAACAGCGCCTGCTTGAGCTCGGCAATGGGTTGGCGCACCACCTTGCTGCTCAGGCCGGCGCGGCGTGCGGCGCGCTCGAACAGGCTGGGGGTGAGGCGGCCGCCTTCCAGCGGCAGGCCGGCCAGCGCGCCGTCGCGGGTGATGGTTTCGCCGTGGCTGCGCGCCAGGATGATGAGACACGCCAGCAACTCGTCGCGGTCTGCCGCCGCGTGGTGGGGGTGCGGGCCGGGTGTCCCGGTGTGTTCTGCCATTCAAACCTCCGCCGGTGCCTGGCGTATGCCCCGGGGAGCCGGGGCCCTTTCACCGCCAAAACACGCAATAGTGGAAATCAGTGTAACAAATTCATACACACATTCCGGCCATGGGCAGCCCACCCTTCACCTGGGCGCCCGGGTGCGCGTCGCCCGGGTTCAGTCGGCCATCAGCGCCGCCGGGTCCTCGCTGCGCACCACCTCCTGCGCCCAGGCGCGCAGCTTGCGCGTGTCGGCCCGCAGGATCTGCTGCTTGACCGCCAGGATCTGCGACGGGTGCATGGAAAAGCTGCGCAGCCCCAGGCCCAACAGCAGGCGGGTCATGGTCACGTCGCCGGCCATTTCGCCGCACACGCTCACGCCCTTGCCCTGGGCGCGGCATTCGGCAATGGTGTTGGCCACCAGCTGCAACACCGCCGGGTGCAGCGGGTCGTACAGGTGGGCCACGCTCTCGTCCACCCGGTCGATGGCCAGGGTGTACTGGATCAGGTCGTTGGTGCCAATGGAGAGGAAGTCGAAGTGCTTGAGGAAGGAGCCGACCACCAGGGCCGCGGCCGGCACCTCGACCATGGCACCGATGCGCACCGCCCCGTACACCGCCGCGCGCTGGTCAAGCTGGTCGCGGGCCTTGGCCAGCAGGGCCTTGACCTGCCGGATCTCGCTGGCGTGGGCCAGCATGGGAAACAGCAGGTTGACCTTGCCGTGGGCGGCGGCGCGCAGCACCGCGCGCAGCTGCGTCAGGAACATGGCCGGCTCCGCCAGGCTCCAGCGGATGGCACGCAGCCCCAGCGCGGGGTTGAGGTGGTCGTCGCGCACGTGCCGGTCCAGCGGCTTGTCGGCGCCCACGTCCACCGTGCGGATGGTCACCGGCAGCCCATGCATGCCCTCCACCGCGGCGCGGTAGGCCAGGTACTGCTCTTCCTCGTCGGGCAGCTTGCCGTCGCGGCCCATGAACAGGAATTCGGTGCGGAACAGGCCCACGCCCACCGCGCTCACCGACAGCGCGGGCATCGTGTCCTGCGGCTGCTCGATGTTGGCCAGCAGCTCGATGCGCTCGCCGTCCAGCGTCACCGCCGGGGTGTTCTTGATGCGCGAGAGCCGCTCGCGCTCTACCTCGCCCTGGCGCTGCTTGAAGCCGTATTCGGCCAGCACGATGGGCGAGGGGTTGACGATGACCACGCCGGCGTCGCCGTCGATGACCACCCAGTCGTCCTGCTGCACCAGCTGGCTGGCGGTGCGCGCGCCCACCACGGCCGGGATGTCCATGCTGCGCGCGACGATGGCGGTGTGGCTGGTCTTGCCCCCCACGTCGGTCACGAAACCGGCGAAGGCGCTTTGCTTGAACTGCAGCATGTCGGCCGGCGACAGGTCGTGGGCCACCAGCACCAGCGGGTCGGCCGCCACCTCGCTGCCGCCCTCGGCCGGCGCCGCCACCGGCGAGGCCACGCCGCGCAGGTGCCGCAGCATGCGTTCGACCACCTGCTCCAGGTCCGCCTTGCGCTCGCGCAGGTAGGGGTCCTCCATCTCGTCGAACTGTTTGGCGATCTGCTCCAGCTGCGAGGTGAGCGCCCACTCGGCGTTGTAGCGCCGCTCCACCACCCATTGCTTGACCCCGTCCTGCAACTGGGTGTCCTGCAACAGCATCAGGTGCACGTCCAGCAGCGCGGTCAGTTCGTGGTGGGCGTCCTTGCCCACGGTTTCCAGCAGGCCCTGCTGGACCCGGGTGATCTCGGCCACCACACTGTCGCGCGCGCTGCGCAGGCGCCGCAGCTCGTCGGCCACCTGTTCGTCGGCCACAAAGTAGTGCGCCACGTCCAGCCGGCTGGACGCCACCAGCACCGCGCGCCCGATGGCGATGCCGCGCGACACCGCCTGGCCATGGACGGTGAACGTCATTCGCCCTCTCCGAACTTGTCGTCGATCAGCGCCCGCAGCGCGTCCATCGCGGCTTGCTCGTCGGCGCCGTCGGTTTCGATCTCCACCTCGCTGCCCTGGCCGGCGGCCAGCATCATCACCCCCATGATGCTCTTGGCGTTGATGCGCCGGCCGTTGCGGCTCATCCACACCTCGCAGGGAAAGCTGCCGGCCAGCTTGGTCAGCTTGGCCGAGGCGCGGGCGTGCAGGCCCAGTTTATTGCTGATGGTCGCGGTGGTTTTGATCATGCGTGGTGCGTCTCACCTGGTTTTGTTGTGCGGTCACGGACACCGGCATCACCCCCTGCGTGCCGCCCAGCATGGCGCGCGAGACCAGCGCGTCCAGCGACTCGTGCCGGTACGACACCGCCCGCAACAACATGGGCAGGTTGACGCCGGTGACGAGTCGGGTGTGCAAGCCGTCGATCAGCTTGCTGGCGACGTTGCAGGGGGTGGCGCCGAACAGGTCGGTCAGCACCAGGGTGTGCGGCGCACCCTGCAGGGCGATCAGCTGCCGGGCCTGGGCCAGGGTCTCGCTGGGGGGCTGGTTGGGCGGCACATCCAGGGCACTGACGTGCCCGCCGGCGTCGGGGAAGACGTGCAGCACGCACTGGCGCAGCGCCGAAGCCAGGGGCGCGTGGGCGATGACGAGGATGCCGTTCATGTCAGCCATTATGGGCCTTGCGGGCGCGGTGCCCCGCCCGCTCAGGGCAGGCGCACGCCTTCAAAAAAGGTGTCGGTCACCTCGGCCGGCTGGGGTGGACCGTACACAGCGGCCTGCACCGCCCAGCCCCGGCCGGTGGCCCACAGCACCTCGGCCCGCAGGGCCTGGCCACGGTGGTCTTGGGCCGGGCCGCTCCAGCGCCAGGCGCGGTCGGCCCCGGGCACCGCCACGGGCTGCACGGTCCAGCCCGCCGGGGCGGTGTCGCCTGCGGCCAGCGTCTGGCGCAGGCTGGCCCAGGTGGCGCGCGACCACAGCCCCACCACCGCCTCGTCGTCCAGGCCCAGGGCCGCCTCCGGCAGGGGCACGGCCGCCACGGCAAAGGTGCTGCGGCCGACGTCACAGCCCAGCATGCGCAGGGTCACGCGCGGCCGCTCCGGGCCCAGCAACGGCACGTCGCGTTCGGCCTGGTCGGGCTTGCAGGGCATCAGCGCCTGCAGCGGCACGCCTTCGTGGCGCACCGTGCGCCAGTTGTGGGTCGGGCTGCACGCCACCAACGCCACCGCCACCCCACACGCGCCCATGCGGCGCCACCATCCGTTTGCCATTGCACACCTGCCTTGCCCCGCACGCGGCCACCCCGGGCCAATGCGCGCACAATAGAGAATTCACCCCGGATGGTACCCAAGCCGGGGCCGACTGAACTTTGCGCCCTCGGCCGGCCTCTCACACGGGCCTGTCTCTTGTCACCATGAACCACAACCCCGACGGTTTGCCCGAGATCCTGCCCGTGCCCGCTTCGCTGCGTGCGGTGGCCCAACTGGCCCAGCGGCGGCAAGAGCCGCTGGTGCTGATGGTCACCCTCAAAGGCTGCGCCTTTTGCGACGTGGTCCGCACCAATTACCTGGGCCCCATGCACCAGCGCGGCGAGGTGGTGGCCGCGCAACTGAACATGCTGGACCGCAAGACCGCGCTGCAAGACCTGCAGGGCCAGACCACCACGCCCCACGCCCAGGCGCAGGCCTGGAAGGTCCGCATCGCGCCCACCGTGCTGTTCCTCGATGCCCAGGGGCGCGAAGTTGCCGAGCGGCTGGAAGGCATGTCCTCGGCCGACTTTTACGGCGCCTACCTGCAGGACCGCATCGAACGCGCCCGCCGCGCCGTCCGCACCCCGTCACAAGCCCCTGCCCGATGACCCACACCGCCCCCTCCCCTGCCCCACGCCGCCGTACCCTGGCCGTGCTGGCCCTGTTGCTCAGTGGCCTGCTCGGTTTGAGCGCCTGCTCCAGCGCCAACCCGGCCCCCGAATCGCGCTTCGTGCTGATCGACGGCAGCACGCTGCACAGCGCCGATCTCAAGGGCAAGGTCACGTTGGTGAATTTCTGGGCCACCACCTGCGTGTCCTGCGTCAAGGAAATGCCCAGCCTGGTCAGCACCTACAACAAGTACAAGGGCCAGGGCTTCGAGACCGTGGCCGTGGCCATGAGCTACGACCCCCCGGACTGGGTGGTCAACTTCGCCACCACACGCCAACTGCCCTTCAAGGTGGCGCTGGACAACACGGGCGAGCTGGCCCGCGACTGGGGCGACGTCAAACTCACCCCCACCACCTACCTGGTGGACAAGCAGGGGCGCATCGTCAAGCGCTATGTGGGCGAACCCGACTTTGCCGCCCTGCACCAGCTGCTGGAAAAGCTGCTGGCCCAGGGCTGACGCACCTCACTCCCGGTAGGCGTCGTGACAGGCCTTGCAGGTGGCCGCCGTTTCGCCAAAGGCCTTCTTCACGCTGTCCAGGTTGCCGGTGCGGGCCGCCGCGTCCAGGGCCACCACAGCCGCCACCATCTTGTCGGCACCGGCCTGCACCTTCGTCATTTCCATCCACAGCTCGGGCTTGGCCCGGCTCTTGACCTTTTCCGTATCGGGGGTGAACCCGGCCCAGGGCAGCTTGCTCATGGCCAGGACGATGGCGGCGTTGTCCTGCGCCGCCTTGGCGTCGAACGGCACCCGGCCATTGGCCATGGCGCCAATGCGGCTGAAGTGGGTGCCCATGACCGAGAAGGCGCTCTGCCGGTACTTGACCGCGTCCTCGGGTTTCTGAAACTGGGCCTGTGCGGTGCCAGCGGTCAGCATCAGGGCCGACACCAGCGCCCAACCAAGGTGTACTTTCATCGTCTGCGTCCTTTCCAGGGGGTTCATCCGAAAACGGGCCGAACGGCCGCGCCCGAACAGTGTATGCTTTTATCATTGTCCGCGCATGACTGACCCCATGCGCCCCACCGGAGCACGCTGCCATGTCCACCGTCTGCGTCTGGGACCTGCCCACCCGCCTGTTTCACGCCTTGCTGGCCGTCAGCGTGGTGGCCCTGGTGGTCACCGCCAAGGTCGGCGGCAACTGGATGAACTGGCACCTGCGCCTGGGCTACCTGGTGCTGGCGCTGCTGCTGTTTCGGCTGCTCTGGGGCCTGGTGGGGGGTCACTGGTCGCGCTTCAGCCAATTCCTCTACACACCCAGCCAGTTGTGGGCCTACCTGCGTGGGCATGGGTCGCCGCGGTGGTCGGTCGGCCACAGCCCCACCGGGGCCTTGTCGGTGTTTGCCCTGCTGGCCGTGCTGGGCGCCCAGGTGGTCAGCGGGCTCTTCAGCGACGACGAGATCGCTTTTTTCGGGCCCCTGACGCGCTTTGTGGACGGCGACACCGTGGGCCTGGCCACTTGGTACCACAAGGCCGTGGGGCAGTGGCTGCTGCTGGGCCTGGTGGGGCTGCACCTGCTGGCCATCGCCTATTACCGCTGGGTGCGCCGCGTGCGCCTGGTGCCCGCCATGGTCCACGGTGACAAAGACCTGTCGGCCTCGTTGGGGGCCGTCCCGGCGTCGGCCGACGGCTGGCGCCCGCGCTTGCTGGCGGCGCTGATCGCGGCCGCCTGTGCCGCCTTCACGGGGTGGGTGGTCGGTCTGGGCCACCCCTGAACCGCCTTGCCGTATAGTGCGGCCATGACCGAGCCGACCTTGCCCGAGCCGAGCCGCCCCACCCCCGATATCCGTATCGAACTCGTCGACCAGGGGGCACCGCTGCAGTGGGTCCGTGAACTGTTTGTGGAATACCAGGACGACATTGGGGTGGACCTGTGCTTCCAGGGCTTTGCCGAGGAGCTGGCCCAGTTGCCCGGCGACTACCGGGCGCCACACGGTGCGTTGCTGCTGGCCTTTGTGGACGGCCTGCCGGCGGGCTGTTGCGCCTTTCGGCCCTTGCCCGACAGCGACCACTTGAATGCCTGCGAAATGAAGCGCCTGTTCGTGCGGCGCGCTTTCCGCGGCTTTGGGCTGGGCCGCTTGCTGGTGGACGACACCCTGCTTCACGCGCGCCAGGCCGGTTACGCCAGCATGCTGCTGGACACCCTGAGCGACATGGAAGCCGCCCGGGCGCTCTACGCCGAAGCCGGGTTCGAGGAAGTGGCCCCTTACTACCACAACCCCTTGCCCGGGGCGCATTACCTCAAGGTCGAGCTCTGATCAGGCGGTCTGCGCCTGGGCCAGCAGTGTCGCGGCGTCGCTGACCTCGAACTTGCCGGGGCCTTCCACGTTCAGGGTGGCGACCACGCCGTCCTTGACCAGCATGGAATAGCGGTTGCTGCGCAGGCCCAGGCCGCGCGCGGTCAGGTCCAGCGTCAGACCGGTGGCTTGGGCGAATTCGGCACTGCCGTCGGCCAACATGCGCACCTTGCCGTCCACTTTCTGGTCGCGGCCCCAGGCACCCATCACGAACACGTCGTTCACCGCCACACACCAGATCTCGTCCACACCCGCGGCCTTGAAGGCCTCGTACTGGGCCACGAAACCCGGCACGTGCTGGGCCGAGCAGGTGGGCGTGAAGGCCCCGGGCACGGCGAACAGGGCGATGGTTTTGCCCGCGGTGGCCTGGGCCACGTTGACCGGGTTGGGGCCCAGGCTGCAACCGCCGCCCTCGACCTCAACGAATTCCATCAGTGTGGTGGCGGGCAGTTTGTCTCCGACCTGGATCATGTGTGGCTCCTGAATGTGGCCCGAAGGCCGGGTTGAACGTGCGCGCCAGAGGGGCCGCACAAACGAAAAAACGACCGAGATTGTCGGTCGTTTTTTCGGTATCCGCCCGAAGGCAGAGAAACGGGCTTACACCAGTGCGGCCTTTTGGACCAGGCGGGTGGCAACCCAGTTCTTCGTCTTGGACAGCGGACGGCTTTCGGTGATCTCGATGATGTCACCCAGCTTGTACTCGCTGTTCTCGTCGTGCGCGTGGTACTTGCTCGACTTGATCACGATCTTGTCGTACAGCTCGTGCTTCACACGGCGCTCGACCAGCACGGTCACGGTCTTGGCACGCTTGTCGCTGACCACCTTGCCAATCAAGGTGCGCTTGAGGGAGGTTTTGGCTTCCGTCATGGTCACTCCTTACTTGGCGGCTTGCTTTTCAGCAAGGATGGTCTTCGCACGGGCGATGGCACGACGGGTGCTGCGCAGCGTGGCGAGGTTGGACAGTTGTTGCGTGGCTTTTTGCATGCGCAGGTTGAAGTGGGCCTTTTGCAGGGCTTTGACTTCGGCTTGCAGGCCAGCCACGTCTTTTTGGCGCAGTTCAGCAGTTTTCATCTTGTGTTCTCCTGAATCACTGGCCCAGCATGCGGGTCACAAAGGTCGTGCGCAGCGGGAGCTTGGCAGCGGCCAGGGTGAACGCTTCGCGAGCCAGTTGCTCGGGCACGCCCACGATTTCGTACAGTACCTTGCCGGGCTGGATCTCAGCCACGTAGTACTCGACACCGCCCTTGCCGTTGCCCATACGGACTTCGGCGGGCTTCTTGGAAATCGGCTTGTCCGGGAACACGCGAATCCAGATCCGGCCGCCACGCTTGACGTGACGGGAAATCGCCCGGCGGGCGGATTCGATCTGGCGTGCCGTCAGACGGCCACGGTCGGTGGACTTCAGGCCGAAATCGCCAAAGGCCACGGTGTTGCCGGTGGTGGCAATACCCGTGTTGCGGCCTTTTTGCTCTTTACGGTATTTACGGCGAGCAGGTTGCAACATGTTCTATTTCTCCTTAGGCCTGGGGCTTGTCGCTGCCATCGGCCGGTGCGGCATTGCTGCCGCCACGACGCGGGCCACCACGACCGGGGCGGTCGTTGCGGGCACCGTCACGGCGCGGACCACGGGGACGGCGCTCGTCGTCGGGACGCGGGGTGCTGTCCAGCGACGGGGCGTCGTTGCGACCCAGGTGGTCACCCTTGTACACCCACACCTTGACGCCGATGACGCCGTAGGTGGTTTGGGCCAGCGAGGTGCCGTAGTCGATGTCGGCGCGCAGGGTGTGCAGCGGCACGCGGCCTTCGCGGTACCACTCGGTGCGGGCGATTTCGATGCCGTTCAGACGGCCCGAAGACATGATCTTGATGCCTTGGGCGCCCAGACGCATCGCGTTCTGCATCGCGCGCTTCATGGCGCGGCGGAACATGATGCGCTTTTCCAGCTGCTGGGTGATGGAGTCGGCGATCAGCTTGGCATCGACTTCGGGCTTGCGCACTTCCTCGATGTTGACGGCCACCGGCACGCCCAACTTGGCGGCCAGGTCCTTCTTCAGCTTCTCGATGTCCTCGCCCTTCTTGCCGATCACCACGCCCGGACGGGCCGAGTAAATGGTGATGCGGGCGTTTTTGGCGGGGCGCTCGATCACGACGCGGGACACCGCGGCGTTCTTCAGCTTGGCCTTCAGGTACTCGCGCACCTTGATGTCTTCGGCCAGCATGCCGGCGAAGTCACGGTTGGAGGCGTACCAACGGCTGGCCCAGTTGCGGCTGACCGCCAGGCGGAAGCCGGTAGGATGGATTTTCTGTCCCATAGTCTTCCTTCTGGCTCAGTTGCCCACGGTCACATAGATGTGACAGGTCGGCTTGCTGATGCGGTTGCCGCGGCCTTTGGCGCGCGCGGTGAAACGCTTGAGCGTGGTGCCTTGCTCGACGTGGATGGTCTTGACCTTCAGTTCGTCGATGTCGGCGCCGTCGTTGTGCTCGGCGTTGGCGATGGCGGATTCCAGGGCCTTCTTGACGATGCCGGCCGCTTTCTTCTGCGTGAACGTCAGGATGTTCAGGGCCTGGTCCACCTTTTTGCCGCGAATCAGGTCCGCCACCAGACGGCCTTTGTCGACCGACAGGCGAACGCCGCGAACAATTGCGCGTGTTTCCATGGTGTGTCCTTACTTCTTGGCTTTTTTGTCGCCGGGGTGGCCTTTGAACGTGCGCGTCAGCGAGAACTCGCCGAGCTTGTGGCCGACCATCTGATCGGTCACATAGACGGGCACGTGCTGCTTGCCGTTGTGCACAGCAATGGTCAGGCCGATGAACTCGGGCAGGATCATGGAGCGGCGCGACCAGGTCTTGACCGGCTTCTTGTCCTTGGTGGCAACGGCCTTCTCGACCTTGGCCAGCAGGTGGTGGTCAACGAAGGGACCTTTTTTCAGAGAACGAGTCATTTCGTCAACCCCTTACTTGCTCTTGCGACGCGAAACGATCATGTTCTGCGTGCGGCGGTTGTTGCGGGTTCGGTAACCCTTGGTCAGGTTGCCCCACGGGTCCACCGGCGGCATACCGGTACCGGTACGGCCTTCACCACCACCGTGCGGGTGGTCGATCGGGTTCATGGCCACACCGCGAACGGTCGGGCGGATACCCATGTGGCGCTTGACACCGGCCTTGCCCAGCTGACGCAGGCTGTGTTCGGTGTTGGACGCTTCGCCGATGGTGGCGCGGCAATCCACGTGGATCTTGCGCACTTCGCCGGAACGCATGCGCACCTGGGCGTAGATGCCTTCGCGGGCCAGCAGCACGGCCGAAGCACCGGCGGAGCGCGCGATTTGCGCACCCTTGCCCGGCTTCAGTTCGATGCAGTGGATGGTCGAACCGACGGGGATGTTGCGGATCGGCAGGGTGTTACCGGCGCGGATCGGAGACTCGGAGCCACTCAGCAGGGTCGTGCCCACTTCAACGCCACGCGGGGCGATGATGTAGCGGCGCTCGCCGTCGGCGTAGCACAGCAGCGCGATGTGCGCGGTGCGGTTCGGGTCGTATTCCAGACGCTCCACCTTGGCGGGGATGTTGTCCTTGTTGCGGACAAAATCCACCACGCGGTAGTGGTGCTTGTTGCCGCCGCCCTTGTGGCGCACGGTGATGTGACCGTTGTTGTTGCGGCCGGCCTTCTGGAACTGGGGTTCCAGCAGCGGCGCGTAACCGGCACCCTTGTGCAGGGTGTCACGGGTGACTTTCACCATGCCACGACGGCCTGGCGAAGTCGGCTTCATCTTGATGACTGCCATGATCAGACGGCCTCCCCACCAAAGTTCAGTTCCTGACCCGGCTGCAGCGTCACGTAGGCTTTGCGCACGTGATCACGGCGGCCCACGGTCTTGCCAAAGCGCTTGGCCTTGCCCTTTTGGTTCAACACGTTGACGGCTTGCACCTTCACGTTGAACAGCAGTTCCACCGCGGCCTTGATTTCCGGCTTGCTGGCGTCGCGCAGCACCTTGAACAGGATGGCGTTGGATTTTTCGGCGGCCATGGTGGCTTTTTCAGACACGATGGGCGCGACCAGCACCTGCATCAGGCGGCCTTCGTCAAACTGGACGTTGCTCATGCGAACATCTCCTTGAGTTTGTCGATGGCACCCTTGGTGACGATCACTTTCTTGTAGTGAACCAGCGACAGCGGATCGGCGTAACGCGGCTCCAGCACCAGCACGTGGGGCAGGTTGCGCGAAGCCAGGTACAGGTTCTCGTCGATTTCGTCGGCGATGACCAGCACAGACTTGAGGTTCATGGCCTTGAACTTGTCGGCCAGCAGCTTGGTCTTGGGGGCTTCCACTTTCAGGGAATCCACCACCGACAGGCGGCCTTCACGCACCAGCTGCGAGAAGATGGACGCCATGCCGGCGCGGTACATCTTCTTGTTCAGCTTCTGGCTGAAGTTCTCTTCCGGGCTGTTCGGGAAGGCCTTACCGCCCCCACGCCAGATCGGGGAAGACGTCATACCGGCACGGGCGTTGCCGGTGCCTTTTTGCTTGAACGGCTTCTTGGTGCTGTGCTTGACCTGTTCGCGGTCCTTCTGGGCACGGGTGCCCTGGCGCGCGTTGGCCTGGTAAGCCACCACCAGCTGGTGGATCAGCGATTCGTTGTAGTCACGACCAAACACGGTCTCGGGCACTTCCACGGTGGAAGCGGCCTGGCCCTGGTCGTTCAGGAGTTCAACTTGCATCAGTTAGCTCCTTTGCTGGCAGCTTTGACGGCGGGACGCACGGTGACGAAGCCACCTTTCGAGCCCGGAACGGCGCCTTTGATCAGCAGCAGCTGACGGTCGGCATCGACACGCACCACGTCCAGGTTCTGGGTGGTCACGGTCTCGTCGCCCATGTGGCCGGTCATTTTCTTGCCCGGGAACACGCGGCCCGGGTCCTGCGCCATGGAGATGGAACCCGGCACGTTGTGCGAACGGCTGTTGCCGTGGGACGCACGCTGCGACGCGAAGTTGTGGCGCTTGATGGTGCCGGCGAAGCCTTTACCGATGGAGGTGCCTTGCACGTCCACCTTCTGGCCGGCCGCGAACAGCTCGGCCACGGGCAGCACGGAGCCGGCGGCAAACTTGCCAGCGACTTCGGCGGTCACGCGGAATTCTTTGAGGATTTCACCGGCTTCGACGCCGGCTTTGGCCAGGTGGCCTGCCACGGGCTTGGTCACGCGGGAAGCGCGGCGCTTGCCGTACGCCACTTGCAGGGCGTCGTAGCCGTCGTTGGCCTGGGTTTTGACTTGCGCCACGCGGTTGTTCGACACGTCGACCACCGTGACAGGCACTGCGTCCCCGTCTTCGGTGAAGAGGCGCATCATGCCCACCTTGCGGCCCAACAACCCGAGAGAGTTGCTCAGACTCATTGTTTTCTCCGTTCCCGACTGCAATTGGCCGGGGCTGATGTCCCGGTTCTCGTTGATCGCCGGGATGATGATTGAAAATCTCCGCAGCCAAAAAGCCGCGAAGCCCGCGAGTTTACCCCGCGGGCATCGAAAATGCAAGCCTGTGGCGCGTTACCGACACCACCGACTCACACAAACCGCATCACTGCAGCTTGATTTCCACGTCCACGCCGGCCGGCAGGTCCAGCTTCATCAGGGCGTCGACCGTCTTGTCGGTCGGGTCCACGATGTCCATCAGGCGCTGGTGGGTGCGGATCTCGAACTGGTCGCGGCTGGTCTTGTTGACGTGCGGCGAACGCAGGATGTCGAAACGCTTCATGCGGGTCGGCAGGGGCACCGGGCCTTTGACGATCGCGCCGGTGCGCTTGGCGGTATCCACGATCTCGGCGGCGGAGGCGTCGATCAGTTTGTAGTCAAACGCCTTGAGGCGGATACGGATCTTTTGCTTGCTCATGATCGGTGTCCTTCTCAGTCGATGATCTTGGCCACGACGCCGGCGCCGACGGT
>NZ_JAAQQT010000623.1:0-34690 GCF_011742065.1 Aquabacterium sp. A08 | reverse complement strand
ACGGGCAGGGACCGGCACAGACACAAAGGCAGCGCGTGGGCAATCGATTGTTGGTGGTGGACGACAGCCGCGTCTCCCGCATGATCATCAAAGGCAAGGTGGCCAGCTTGCGGCCCGACTGGGAGGTGTTCGAAGCCACCACCGGCGACGAGGCCCTGGCCCTGGCGCCGCAGCTGCGGCCCGACTTCGTGACCATGGACGTGAACATGCCCGGCATCAGCGGTTTCGAGGCGGCCGAACGGCTGCGCGCGCTGCTGCCCGAGGCCCGCATCGCCATGCTGACGGCCAACATCCAAGAAAGCAGCCGCGAGCGCGCCGCCGGCATGGGCGTGAAGTTCGTGCAAAAACCGGTGACCGAGGCGGCCATCCAGCAGGTGGTTGAGCACTTCGCGGCGCGGCCATGACCCTGAATGAACTGGAGCTGGACGCCCTGGCCGAGCTGTTCAACCTCGGGGTGGGGCAGGCCGCCGACGCCCTGAGCCAGCTGGCCGGCGAGGCGGTGCAACTGAGCATCCCGCGCGTGCAGCTGCTGCCCAAGGCCGAGGTGGTGCGCCAGCTCGGGGCCGACGGCGACCGCCGCATCAGCGCGGTGCGACAAGGCTTCCACGGCGAAATCGTCACCGACGCGGTGCTGATGTTCCCGGCCGAGCACAGCCTGCAGCTGGTGCAGATCATGGTCGGCGACGTGCTGCCGCTGGAACAGCTGGGCGAGATGGAGCAGGAGGCGCTGGCCGAGATCGGCAACATCCTGCTCAACTCGGTGGTGGCCAGCGTCGGTGACGCGCTGGGCATCGCTTTCGACGGCAGCCTGCCCGAGGTGGAGCTGGGCGTGCTGTCCGACGTGCTGCTGGCCAACGAGTCGGTCAGCGAGCCGCTGCTGAGCCTGCAGGTGCGTTTCGAGATCGCCACCCGCAGCATCGTGGGCCACCTGGCCTTTTTGCTGGACATGCAGTCCAGCGGTCGGCTGGAGGCCAAGGTGGCCGACTTCATCCGCCGGCTGGAGGCCGGGGCATGACGGCTTGCGCCCACGCGGCCCCGCGCCCCTGTCTGGGCCCCTGGGCCGATTGGGTGCTGGGCAACGTGCAGTCGGGCCTGCTGGTGCTGGACGCGCAGCAGCGGGTGGTGTTTGCCAACCCCTGGCTGCTGCGGCGCGCCCGCCGCAGCGCCGACGAACTGCAGGGCCAGCCGCTGCTGGCGGTGTTCCCCGAACTGGCCGGCAGCCACTTGGCACGTGCCCTGACCGAGGCCCTGCGCACCGGCTTTCCGGCGGTGCTGTCCGAGACCCTGCACCTGTCGCCGCTGCCGCTGTTCCACCCGTCGCTGTCGGCGGCCGAGCCGGTGCGGCTCAAGCAGTCCATCCAGATCGTGCCCATGGGCAACGCCATGGCCCAGGAGGTGGGCCAGCGCTACGTGCTGGTGCAGGTGACCGACGTGAGCCCGGCGGTGGCGCGCGAGCGCCTGCTCAAGCAGCAGGCCGAACGCATGCACGCCATGGCCCACGTGGACGCGCTGACCGACATCGGCAACCGCCGCCATTTCGACGCCATGTTGGACCGCGAGTGGCGCCACGCCCTGCGCCAACGCCAGGGGCTGAGCCTGGTGCTGTTCGACATCGACCACTTCAAACAGTACAACGACAGCTACGGCCACCAGCGTGGCGACGCCTGCCTGAAAACCGTGGCCGGCCTGATCGAGTCCATGGGCCAGCGCCCGCGCGACGTGGTCTGCCGCTACGGTGGCGAGGAAATCGGCATGATCCTGCCCGACACCGACCTGGGCGGCGCCCTGCGCCTGGCCCAGCAGGTGGTGGACGCGGTGCGCGCCGAAGGGCTGCCGCACGTGGTCAGCCCGCACGGGGTGGTCACGGTGAGCGCCGGCGTGGCGTCGGAGGTGCCGGTGCCCGGCATGGGCGCCGACACCCTGCTGATGCTGGCCGACCGCGCGCTGTACCAGGCCAAGCGCCTGGGCCGCGACCGGGTCGAGGTGTTGCTGCCCGCCAGCACGGGTCGTTGAGAGCCGGCACAATCGCGGGGATGCAGATTCCCACGACCGCGAGTTTCCGCGCCGCCCTGGGCCGTTTCGCCACGGGGGTGACCATCGTCACCGCCCGTTCGCCCGACGGCGCCCTGGTCGGCCTGACCGCCAATTCCTTCAACTCCGTCTCGCTGGCCCCGCCGCTGGTGCTGTGGAGCCTGTCGCGCCAGTCGGCGTCGATGCCGGCGTTCCAGGCCGGCACCCACTACGCCATCAACGTGCTGGGCGCGCAGCAGCGCGAGCTGGCGCTGCGCTTCGCCAGCAAGGGCGTGGACCGCTGGGACGGCGTGCCCTACACCGAGGGCGCCGCCGGCGTGCCGCTGCTCGACGGCGCGGTGGCGGTGTTCGAGTGCCTCAACCGCAGCCGCTACGAAGAGGGTGACCACATCATCTTCGTCGGCGAGGTGGAGCGCTGCAGCCACCGCACCGACACGCCACCGCTGCTCTACCACGGCGGCCAGTTCTACACCGAACACCCGCTGTGAGCCCCGCCGCGCGCAAGCCCCACCTGGACCGGCTGGCCGTGGGCCTGCTGCTGGTGTGCTGCGCCTTCTGGGGCTTCCAGCAGATCCTGATCAAGACCACCGTGGCCGAGGTGCCGCCGCTGTGGCAGGCCAGCCTGCGCTTTGCCGGCGCCACCGCGCTGCTGGGGATCTGGTGCGCCTGGCGCCGGGTGCCGCTGTTCGCGCGCGACGGCACCCTGGCCGCCGGCCTGCTGGCCGGGCTGCTGTTCGCCGGCGAATTTGCCGGCATCTACCTCGGGCTGCAGTACACCACCGCCTCGCGGCTGACCGTGTTCCTCTACACCTCGCCGTTTGTGGTGGCGCTGCTGCTGCCGCGCTTCGTGCCCAGCGAACGGCTGCGCGCGGTGCAGTGGGTGGGCCTGCTGCTGGCGTTTGTGTCGGTGGCGGTGGCCTTCAGCGAGGGCTTTGCCCACTCCACCCGCACCCAGCTCATGGGCGACGCCATCGCCCTGGCCGCGGGCGCGATGTGGGGCCTGACCACGCTGGTCATCCGCACCAGCCGGCTGGCCCAGGCCAGCGCCGAAAAAACCCTGTTCTACCAGGTGGCGGTGACGGCGGCGGTGGCGCCGCTGCTGTCGCTGGCGCTGGGCGAACCCTGGCGTTTCGACTATTCCGGTCTGGCCTGGGGCTCCATCGCGCTGCAGACCGCGGTGGGCGCCTTCGCCAGCTACCTGACCTGGATGTGGCTGCTGCGCCACTACCCGGCCACGCAGATGTCCACCTTCGTGTTTCTCACACCGGTGTTCGCGCTGCTGTTCGGGGTCGGCCTGCTGGGCGAGCCCCTGACCGTGCAGCTGGTGCTGGCCTTGCTGGGCGTGGCGGTGGGCATCGTGCTGGTCAGCCGCAAGGGCTGAGGCCCGCGACCGGCCACCCAGGCGGGTGCGCGCAACGCACCAGGGCCGCGCAGCGCGCCCAAAACTGTGCACCGTTGCGCTGAATTTTGTATGCAATCTGTGGATTCGATTGCATACAAACCTGGCACGGGGGTTGCATCACCCTGGGCATGAGCCCCACCGCCCCCGCTTCTTCCTCGCTGGAACTGATCGCGCTGACCAAGCGCTACGACCACGCCGCCGTGGCGGTCGATGGCATCGACCTGCGCATTCCGGCCGGCAGCTACTGTTGCTTGCTGGGGCCGTCGGGCTGCGGCAAAAGCTCCACCCTGCGCATGATCGCCGGGCACGAAACCGTCAGCAGCGGCGACGTGTTGCTGGCCGGGCGCAACATCACCGACCTGCCGGCGGCCGAGCGCGGCACCGCCATGATGTTCCAGAGCTACGCCCTGTTCCCGCACCTGAGCGCGCTGGACAACGTGGCCTTCAGCCTGAAGATGCGCGGCGTGGGCACGGCCGAGCGCCGCGCCCAGGCGCAGGACCTGCTGGAGCGCGTCGCCATGGGCCACCTGGCGCAGCGCAAGCCGGGTGAACTGTCGGGCGGGCAGCAGCAGCGCGTGGCGCTGGCGCGCGCCCTCATCACCCGGCCGCAGGTGCTGTTGCTGGACGAGCCGCTGTCGGCGCTGGACCCCTTCCTGCGGGTGCAGATGCGCGCCGAGCTGCGCAGCTGGCAGCGCGAACTGGGGCTGACCTTCGTCCACGTCACCCATTCGCAGGAAGAGGCCATGGCCCTGGCCGACCAGATGGTGGTGATGAACCACGGCCGCATCGAACAGGCGGCCAGCCCGCGCGAGGTGTTCAACGCCCCGGCGACCGAATTCGTGGCCAGCTTCATGGGCGGGCACAACGTGTTCGACGACGCCGCCACCGGTGGCCGCGTGGCCGTGCGCGCCGACCGGCTGGCGTTGCACCTGAGCGCCGATGCCACCGCGGGCCAGCCGCACGCCCACGGCCAGGTGTGCGACATCGAGTACCAGGGCACCTACGTGCTGCTCGGCATCGAGGCCGGGGCAGGCACCGGGGCGGCCCGCAGCATCCAGGTCAGCCTGTCCGAGGCCGAGTTCCAGCGCCAGCCGGTGCAACCGGGCCAGCCGGTCTGGGTGTCGTGGCGGCCGGAACAGGCGCACCGCCTGGCCGCGCATTGAAGCGTTGTTCAAGCGTTTTCCCCCACCGCCGCCTGACGGCTTCAGGTTTTTTCATCCCACCAGGAGTTTTGTCCATGTCGAACACCGTTGACACCCCGAGCGCCGAACCCCAGCGCCGCCAACTGCTCAAGGGCGCCGCCGCCATTTTGGCCAGCGGCATGTTCCCGGCCATCCATGCGCAGGAAAAGGTGACGCTGCGCTACCTCGGCACCGCGGTGAACCAGGACAAGGCCATCGCCGAAAAATTCGAGGCCGACACCGGCATCAAGATCCAGTACGTGGCCGTGACCACCGACGAGGTCACCAAGCGCGCCATCACCGCGCCCAACAGCTTCGACCTGATCGACACCGAGTACTTCTCGCTGAAAAAGATCATCCCCAGCGGCAACCTGCTGGGCATCGACAGCAAGCGCATCAAGCACGCCGACAAGATCACCCCCCTGTTCACCCAGGGCGCAGTCGCCGGCAAGAAGGTGGGCGACCAGGGCACCGCGCCGAAGAAGGTGATGTACCTCGAATCGCCCAGCGCCAAGAAGTTCGCCAGCGCGCCGACCCAGTTCATGACGCTGATCCCCACCGTCTACAACGCCGACACCCTGGGCATCCGCCCCGACCTGATCAAGCGCCCCATCTCCTCGTGGGCCGAACTGCTGAACCCCGAGTTCAAGGGCAAGGCGGCGATCCTGAACATCCCGTCGATCGGCATCATGGACGCGGCCATGGTGGTGGAGGCCATGGGCCTGTACAAGTACCCCGACAAGGGCAACATGACCAAGAAGGAGATCGACCTCACCATCAAGACACTGATCGAAGCCAAGAAGGCCGGCCAGTTCCGCTCGTTGTGGAAGGACTTCAACGAGAGCGTGAACCTGATGGCCTCGGGCGAGGTGGTGATCCAGTCCATGTGGAGCCCGGCCGTGACGGCGGTGCGCACCAAGGGCATCGACTGCACCTTCCAGCCGCTGAAAGAGGGCTACCGCGCCTGGGCCGCCGGCTTTGGCCTGCCCAAGACCCTGTCGGGCAAGAAGCAGGACGCGGCCTACGAGTTCATCAACTGGTTCCTCGACGGCTGGGCCGGCGCCTACCTGAACCGCCAGGGCTACTACAGCGCCGTGCTCGACACCGCCAAGGCCAAGATGGAGGCCTACGAATGGGCCTACTGGATGGAAGGCAAAGCCGCCACCCAGGACATCAAGAGCCCCAACGGCGACGTGCTGGCCAAGAAGGGCGCGGTGCGCGACGGCGGCAGCTACGAACAGCGCATGGGCGGCATCGCCTGCTGGAACGCCATCATGGACGAGAACGAGTACATGGTGCGCAAGTGGAACGAGTTCGTCGCCGCCTGACGGTCTGAGGCCCGCATGAGCACCGCCGCGAAACCCCCACGCGCCCACACCGGGCTGCACCCCTGGTGGCAGGCGCTGCCGTTTTCGGCGGTGTTCCTGGTGTTCTTTCTCGTCCCCCTGGGGCTGGTCGTCATGGTCAGCTTCTGGGACTTCAACGACTACGAGCTGCTGCCCGCCTTCACCTGGCGCAACTACGTGTCGATGTGGGAGGGCTGCAGCCGCCTGACCGAGCACGGCGACTTCTGCGTCACCCTCTCCACCTACCTGTCCACCCTGCAGTTCACCCTGCTGACCTGGGCCGTGACCCTGGTGCTGGGCTTCGCGCTGGCCTATTTCCTGGCCTTCCACGTGCGCTCGCCCGACATGCAGACCCTGTTGTTCGTGCTCTGCACCGTGCCGTTCTGGACGTCCAACGTCATCCGCATGATCTCGTGGGTGCCCCTGCTGGGCCGCAACGGCCTGGTGAACCAGGGCCTGCAAGGCCTGCACCTGACCGACGGCCCGCTGGACTGGCTGCTGTTTTCCAACTTCTCGGTGCTGCTGGCCTTTGTCCACCTCTACACCATGTTCATGATCGTGCCCATCTTCAACTCCATGATGCGCATCGACCGCTCGCTGCTGGAGGCCGCCAAGGACGCCGGCGCCAGCCCTTGGCAGACGCTGTGGCACGTGGTGGTGCCGCTGTCGCGCACCGGCATCCTGATCGGCTCCATCTTCATCGTCACCATCGTCATGGGCGACTTCGTCACCGTGGGCGTGATGGGCGGGCAGCAGATCGCCTCCATCGGCAAGATGATCCAGGTGCAGACCTCGTACCTGCAGTTCCCGCTGGCCGCGGCCAACGCGGTGGTGCTGCTGCTGACGGTGCTGATGATCGTCTGGGGCCTGACCCGCGTGGTCGACATCCGCAAGGAGCTGTGACATGGCCCGTTTCCGCGAACCCCGTGCGCCCGGCTTCTGGCCGCTGGCCGCCGTGTTTGGCCTGTTCGTGCTGTTCCTGTACGGCCCGATGCTGACCATCTTTGCCCTGAGCTTCCAGGGCCCCGAGGGCGGCCTGACCTTCCCGATGCGCGGCGTGTCGCTGCACTGGTACCGCCAGCTGGCCGAGGGCCTGGGCGTGGTGGACATTGGGGCGGCCTTCAAGCGTTCGCTGGCGCTGGGCGTGACGGTGATGGTGCTGACGGTGGGGCTGTCGCTGCTGGCGGCGCTGGCCTTCCGCAAGCGGCTGCGCGGCGGCAACGCGCTGTTCTACGTCACCGTGGCCAGCCTGATCATGCCGTCCATCGTGGTGTCGCTGGGCATCGGCCTGCAGTTCCGTCTCATCGATACGGCCCTGCGCAGCGTGTTCGAGCACTGGGAGATGACCGAATACCTGGAATCCTTCAACACCAGCCTGGGCCTGTTCACCTCGGCCCTGGGCGCGCACCTGACGTGGACGCTGCCCTTCGGCCTGCTCATCATGTTCGCGGTGTTCAACCGCTTCAACCCGGCCTACGAGGAGGCCGCGCGCGACCTGGGCGCCACGCCCTGGCAGACCTTCCGCCACGTGGTGCTGCCGCTGATCGCGCCCTCGGCCATCGGCGTCGGCATGTTTGGCTTCACCCTCAGCTGGGACGAAATCGCCCGCACCTCGCAGGCCATTGGCGACGTCAACACGCTGCCGCTGGAACTGCAGGGCCTGACCACCACCGTCACCACGCCGGCCATTTACGCGCTGGGCACGCTGACCACGGTGGTGTCGTTCGCGGTCATGGGGCTGGCCATGGCGGCGACCTGGGCCTTGCGCCAGCGCCAGAAGGGGGCCGCCCGATGAGCGACGTCGACAGCGCGCCCGTGGCCCTGTCCGATGCCGAGATGCACGAGCGCATCGTCTCGGCGGTGCTGGACCACCGCCTGCCGCCGGGCACCCGGCTGGTGGAAGACAAGCTGGCGGCGGCGTTCGGGGTGTCGCGCACCCGCATCCGGCCGGTGCTGGCGCGCCTGGCCAGCGAGCGCCTGGTGACGCTGATCCCGAACCGCGGCGCCGTGATCGCCGAGCCCACGCCGCAGGAGGCGCAGGAGGTGTTCGAGGCGCGTTGCCTGATCGAACCCACGCTGGTGGAGCGGTTTCTGGTGCGCGCCAGCGACGGCGACATCGCCGGTTTGCGCGGCCTGATCGAGGCCGAAGAGGCGGCCCGTGCCCAGGGCGATCTGCAGCGCGCCATCCGCCTGTCGGGCGAGTTCCACCTGCGCATCGCCGCGGTGTCGGGGCAGGCCACGCTGGGGCGCATTTTGCGCGAGCTGGTGTCGCGCACCTCGCTCATCCTCATGGCCTATGGGCCGAGCGGCGGGGCGCCTCGTCAGCACGCCGCGGCCTGCGGTTGCGACGAGCACCGCGCCCTGCTGCAGGCCATCCGCCTGCGCATCGCGCCCGAGGCCACGCGGCTGATGCGCGAGCACCTGCAGCGCATCGAAGCCAGCCTGGTGTTTCCCACCGACGCGCCGCCCAGCGGCGAGCTGGCCGAGTTGCTGGGCCTGTGAGCCGGTCATGACGCGCACGCTGCTGCTCATCAACCCCAACACCACCGCGGCCATCACCGACACGGTGGCCGAGCACCTGGTCGCGGCCGGCCCGCTGGGGGTGCGGGTGCAGGCCGTGACCGCCCGCTTCGGGGCGCCCTACATCGCCTGTGAAACCAGCTACGCCGTGGCCGCCCACGCCACGCTGGACGCGTGGCAACGCGCCAGCGCCGCCGGGCCGGCGCCCGCAGGCATCGTGATCGCCTGCTTCGGCGACCCGGGCCTGCTGGCCCTGCGCGAACGCGCCGCCTGCCCGGTGACCGGGCTGGCCGAGGCGGCGGTGGCCGAAGCCGCGGTCCACGGGCGGGTCGGCATCGTCACCGGCGGGCACGCCTGGCGGCCGATGTTGCAGCGTCTGTTGCCGGCCCTGGCCGGGGGCGACCGGGTGGCGGCCATCGAGACCGTGGCCCTGAGCGGGGCCGAGTTGCGCGCCGACCCGCAGGCCGCGCAGGACCTGCTGGTGGCGGCCTGCGCCCGGGTGCTGGACCGCCACCGGGTGGACGCCATCGTCGTCGGCGGGGCCGGGCTGGCGGGCCTGGCCGAAGTCATGCAGCCGCGGGTGCCGGTGCCGCTGATCGACAGCGTGGCCGCCGCGGCGCGCTGGGTCTGGCGCGCCCCGGCTTCCGCGGGCCTGGGGCGGCCGACCTGGTGGCCGCCGGCCTGAGCCGCGCGTTCAGGCCGCGGGGTGTGCCGCGGGATGGGCCGCCGCGTGCGCCAGGTGCTGCTGGGCAAAGGCCACGTACCAGCCCAGGCAGCCCGGGTTGGCCATGGCGTCGCGGTTCACCACCTTGTCCAGCGGTTGGCCCAGCAGCAGCTTCTTGATCGGCAGCTCCTGCTTCTTGCCGCTGAGCGTGCGCGGAATTTCGGCCACCGGCACGATCTCGTCGGGCACAAAGCGCGGCGACAGCGCGTTGCGGATGGCGCCGGCGATGCGCTCGCGCACCGCGTCGTTCCAGTCCACGCCGGGGCGCAGCACCACGAACAGCGGCATGTAGCTGTCGCGGCCCAGGTATTCCAGGTCCACCACCAGGCTGTCCATCACCTCGGGCAGGGCTTCGACGGCGGCGTAGATCTCGCTGGTGCCCATGCGCAGGCCGTGGCGGTTGATGGTCGCGTCGGAGCGGCCGAAGATGACGCAGCCGCCGTCGGCCCCGATCTTGAGCCAGTCGCCGTGGCGCCAGACGCCGGGGTACATGTCGAAGTAGCTCGACAGGTAGCGTTGTTTGCCCTCGTCGTTCCAGAAGTACAGCGGCATCGACGGAATCGGTTGGGTGCAGACCAGCTCGCCCACCTCTCCGATGAGGGGGCGGCCGTCTTCGCTCCAGGCCTCGACCGCGCAGCCCAACTGGCGGCACTGCATCTGGCCCGGCACCTGGGGCAGTTCGCGGTGGCCGCCGATGAAGGCGCCGCAGAAGTCGGTGCCGCCGGAGATGTTGCACCACCAGATCGGGCCCCCACGCCCACGGGGTTCGCTGCCCCCCGAGGGGGCCTTCGCCCCTTGGGACGGCCCGGCGGGGCCCACCATGGTGGTGCCCAGCGCGTCGAACTGGGCGCTGCCCCAGCGTTGCACGTCTTCGGCCAGCGGTGAGCCGGTCACGCCCAGGGCGCGGATGCGGCGCAGGTCGAAGCCTTCGGCCTGCAGGGCCGGCAGGTCCACGCCGGCTTTCATGCAGTTGGCGTAGTAGGCAGCGCCGGCGCCGAAGAAGGTGACCCGGTGCCGCGCCGCGAAGCGCCACAGCACGTGCCAGTCGGGGTGGTCCTTGCTGCCGCCGGGGTTGCCGTCGTACAGGACGATGGTGGTGCCGCCGGCCAGGCCGGCCACCTGGGCGTTCCACATCACCCAGCCGGTGGAGCTGTACCAGTGGAAGCGCTCGCCGAAGCTGTTGGGGGCGTAGCTGGGGCCGATGTCGTTGTGCAGGATCTTGGCCGCCAGCATGGTCATGAGGATGCCGCCGTGCCCATGCACGATGGGTTTGGGCAGGCCGGTGGTGCCGCTGGAATACACCACCCACAGCGGGTGCTCGAAAGGCAGCCAGTCGGGTTCGAAGGCGGCGGTGGCGGCGTTGTCGCGGGCGGTCAGTGCCTCGAAGTCGGCGGCGCCGGCCACGCGTTCGGCGGCGTAAGGCGTGCGCAGCACCACCAGCTGCCGCACGCTGGGCAGGCCCGTGCGCAATTCGCCCACCGTGGCGGAACGGTCCAGCGGCTTGCCGCCGTAGTGCACGCCGTCGGCGGCGATCAGCACGGTGGGCTCGATCTGCTGGAAGCGGTCGAGCACGGCGGCGGTGCCCATGTCGGGCGCGCACACGCTCCAGACGGCGCCGATGCTGGCGCAGGCCAGGAAGGCCACCGCCGTTTCGGGCACGTTGGGCAGGTAGGCGGCCACGCGGTCGCCGCGCTGCACCCCCATGTCTTGCAGCGCCAGCGCCAGCGAGGCGATCTGCCGGCGCAGTTCGGGCCAGCTCAGGGTGCGCACGCGGCCGCGCTCGTCCTCGCTGACGATGGCGGGCTGCCCGGCGGCGTGGGCCGGCGCGGCGTGGCGCAGCACCTGGTGCGCGTAGTTGGTGTGTGCCCCGGGGAACCAGCGGAAGTGCGGCATGGGCCCGCCCTCCAGCACCGCGGTGTGCGGCGTGGGCGACTGCATCTGGAAATAGTCCCAGATGCTTTGCCAGAAGCCGGGCAGGTCGGTGGTGGACCAGCGCCACAGCGCGTCGTAGTCGGCAAAGGCGAGGCCGCGCTGCTCGCGCAGCCAGTCCTGGTACAGGCGGATCTGGGGAATGTAGGGGGCGTGTGCTGGGGCGGTCATGGGTGTCTCCGGTGGCCCCATTATTCGCACGGCGGGGGCGTTCACTATCGCCTTGGCGTCAAGGCTGACGCGAAACTTGCCCCAGGCTGGTGCAAACGGGCAGAATCTCGCCACCCATCAACCACCGAGGAGGGGAAAACCCCATGTTCCACTGGACAGAAAAATCCGACGCGGCGCTGCAGGCCGGCGGCGTCATTGGGCCGGGCGAGCGCCTGCCCTGGCCGCAAACCGCCGTCATGGGCGTGCAGCACCTCATCGCCATGTTCGGCGCCACGGTGCTGGCGCCCATCCTCATGGGGTTTGACGCCAACGTCGCCATTTTGATGAGCGGCCTGGGCACGCTGTTGTTCTTCCTGGTCACCGGCGGCAAGGTGCCCAGCTACCTGGGCTCCAGCTTCGCCTTCATTGGGGTGGTGATCGCGGCCAGCGGCTACGCCGGGCCGGGGCCCAATGCGAACATCGGGGTGGCGCTGGGCGGCATCATCGCCTGCGGGGCGCTGTACTTCGTCATCGGGGCCATCGTGCAGGCGGTGGGCACCGGCTGGATCGAGCGCTTCATGCCGCCGGTGGTCACCGGCTCGGTGGTGGCGGTGATCGGCCTGAACCTGGCGCACATCCCGATCAAGAACATGGCGCCCACCGGCTTCGACGCCTGGATGCAGGGCGTGACCTTTGTGAGCGTGGCGCTGGTGGCGGTGTTCACCCGCGGCATGGTGCAGCGCCTGCTGATCCTGATGGGCCTGATCGTGGCCAGTGTGGTCTATGCGGTGCTGACCAACGGCCTGGGCCTGGGCCAGCCGCTGGACCTGAGCGGCATCGCCAACGCGGCCTGGATCGGCCTGCCCAGCTTCAGCGCGCCGGTGTTCAGCGGCCACGCCATGCTGCTGATCGCCCCGGTCGCCATCATCCTGGTGGCGGAAAATCTGGGCCACATCAAGGCGGTGACGGCCATGACCGGCCAGAACCTGGACGTGTACATGGGCCGCGCCTTCATGGGCGACGGCCTGGCCACCATGGTGGCCGGCAGCGCGGGCGGCACCGGCGTGACCACCTACGCCGAGAACATCGGCGTCATGGCCGCGACCAAGATCTACTCCACCGCCATCTTCCTGGTGGCGGGCTGCATGGCCATCGTGCTGGGCTTCAGCCCCAAGTTCGGCGCCGTCATCCAGGCCATTCCGCTGGCGGTCATGGGCGGCGTGTCCATCGTGGTGTTCGGCCTGATCGCCATCGCCGGCGCCAAGATCTGGGTGGACAACAAGGTGGACTTTTCCGACAACAAAAACCTGCTGGTGGCCGCCATCACCCTGGTGCTGGGCACGGGTGACTACACCCTGAAGTTCGGCGACTTTGCGCTGGGCGGCATCGGGACCGCCACCTTCGGCGCCATTGTGCTGCACGCGCTGCTCGCCCGCCGGCGCTGAGGCCCGTGCCGTCCGTCCGGCCGCGGCTGACAGGCCGTGGGCCGGCCGCGTACACTGAACGGACCCGAACGAGTGACCCGATGAACAGCCTGACCTCCATTGCCTCCAGCGGCTTGCAATCGGCGCAGCTGCGCCTGAACGCGGCCGCCAACAACGTGGCCAACGCCCAGACCGAGGGCTACCGCCGCGACGTGGTGCAGGCCAGCGCCGCTCCGGCCGGCGGGGTGAGCACCCGGGTGGACAAGGCCCTGCAGCCCGGCGCCGACCTGGCGCAGGACCTGGTGGCGCAAAAGTCCGCCACCTACGCCTTCAAGGCCAACCTGCGGGTGCTGCAGACCGCCGACGACACCCTGGGCCGCCTGCTCGACGTGCGCGCCTGAACCGCGCGGACCCAAAAAAACGCCGACCCAGGGGTCGGCGCGGTGTACATGGCATCCCTGGGGACGCTGGATGTCTGTTGTTTGAGTTGGTGTCTCCTCGGTCCTCTCGCGGTGCGGTGCCGGGTTGAGCCGGCGCCTGCGAGTGCCATGATTTTAGGCAGACGCACCGTGTTTGGGCATAGGGACTAACCCCGAGCCTGGCGCCGGGCCAGGGCCTCGCGCAGCAGCTGGTGGGCGCGCTCGAATTCGTAGGCCTCGGCGGCCGTGCGGAATGCCGAAAAAGCCGAGCCCAGGGCCCGGCGCAAGCGCTCGCCGTGGTGGTTGAGCAGGTCCAGCGCGTCGGCGTCGCCCAGTTCCAGCAAGCCCCCCATGCGCACCAGCACCGCCGCCAGGTCCTCGTCCAGCGGGGTGTCCCATGCCAGGGCGGCTGGGTCGCCCTCGGGCGTGCCGGGCGCGGGCAGCCATTGCTGCAGCTTGACGTACAGCTTTTCGGGGACGATGGGTTTGTGGATCAGGTCGTTGAAACCGCTGCTGAGCCAGGAGGTGTCCCCTTGGGGGAACACGCCCGCGGTCATGGCGATCACCGGCAGGTTGCCGTACAAGGGGTTGAGCCGGATCTGTTGGGCGGTGGCGTGGCCGTCCATGACCGGCATGTGGATGTCGAGCAAGACCAGGTCGTAAGGGGTCAGGGCCAGTTTTTCCAGGGCCTCGGCGCCGTGGGCAGCCAGGTCGCACGCCATGCCGGCGAGTTTGAGCAGCTCGGCCCCGATCTGGCGGTACAGGCGGTCGTCGTCCACCAGCAACACCCGCCGGCCCGCGAGCTGGGCGGTCCAGGCCGGCGCCCAGTCGGGGCGGGCCGCCAGCGGTTCGGCGCGGTGGGCCAGGGCCTGGCCCGGTTTGGCCAGCTGTTCGATGACGGCGTCGAACAGCTGCTCGGTGGTCACGGGTTTGATGAGGATGCCGTCGAAGTCGTCCTGCCGCGCCTCGGCTTCGAGGTTGTCGTGGCCCGCGCCGGTGATGCACAGCACATAGGGCGCCGCTTGCTGCAACTGGAGCGTCCGGATGGCGCGCGCGCCGTTGATGCCGTCCAGCTCCGGCATGCGCCAGTCCATGAACACCAGCCGGAAGGGCTTGCCCGCGGCGTCGGCCTGCTGCACCATTTGCACCGCTTGTTGGCCGTTGGCCACGGTGCTCACCGCAAAGTGCATCCGCGTCAGCTTTTGTTCCAGCAACTGGCGGGTGGCGTGGTTGTCGTCGGCCACCAGCACCCGCTGGCCCCAGAGGTGTTCGTCCGGCACCAGGCTGCGCGCGTGGCTGTTGGAGGCGTGTTCCAGCACGGCGGTGAACCAGAAGGTGGAGCCGTGGCCTTTCTGGCTGTCCACGCCCACCTCGCCGCCCATCAGCTCGGCCAGGTTGCGGGCAATCGCCAGGCCCAGGCCGGTGCCGCCGTATTGCCGCGTGGTGCTGGCGTCGGCCTGTTCAAACTCCTGGAACAGCCGGCTCTGCTCCTGCGCCGACAGTCCGATGCCGGTGTCCGTCACCTCGAAGCGCAGTTTTTGCCAGGTGGGGTTGCGCGGGCCGACCCGGCGTGCGCGGATCTGGATGTGCCCGGATTCGGTGAACTTGACCGCGTTGTTCAGGTAGTTGATGAGCACCTGCGACAGCCGCTGTGCGTCGCCGCGCAGGTGGCGTTCGATGTCGGGCTCCACGTCCAGGATCAGCTCCAGCCCCTTGTCCTGGGCCTTGAACAGGATCATGGACATGACGTTGTTGAGCAGCACCTCCAGGTCGAAGTCCAGCCGTTCCAGCTTGACGCGGCCGGACTCCAGTTTGCTGAAGTCGAGGATGTCGTTGACCACGCCCAGCAGGTGTTTGCCGGAGCTTTCGATGGTTTCCAGGTGGTTGCGCTGGCGCGCGTTGAGCTCGGTGCGCAGCATCAGGCTGGACAGGCCGATGATCGCGTTGAGCGGCGTGCGGATTTCGTGGCTCATGTTGGCCACGAACCGGCTTTTCGACATGCTGGCCTTGATGTTGTGGTAGGCCCGCAGCGCGGTCAGCACGGTGATGTGCAGCCGCTCCACCGTGAGTTCGGTCTTCTCCTTGTAGTCGTCCACCTCCAGGTGGCGCATGATTTCCAGCGGCGGCGCCGCGCCGGGGTTGCCGGTGCGCAGGACCAGGCGGGTGTCCTGGTTGCCCAGTTCGTTGCGCACGTAGCGCACCAGGTCCAGCCCCGCGTGTTCGGTTTCCATGACCACGTCCACCAAGGCCATGGCGATGTCGCCCTCGCGCTCGAAGACCGCCCGTGCCTCGGCCGCGCTGGTGGCGGTGAGCATGCGCAGGCCCTTGCCTTTGAACTCGAAATCTTCCAGCGCCAGTTGGGTGACTTCGAGCACGCTGGGCTCGTCGTCGACCAGCAGCAGGGTCCAGGCATGGGGTGACATGGTGCGTGTGGTTCCGGGGATGGGGGTTAGGCGGTGGGCCGGGCGGGGGCCGCCAGGGTGCGCGGCAGCTGGATGCGGAAGGCGGTGCCCTGGCCGGCGCCGCTGGCGACGGCGATGCGCCCGCCCAACACCGCCTCCACCGCGCGCCGCGACGAAAACAGTCCCAGGCCCGAGCCCCCGCTCTGACGGCGGGTGGTGAAAAACGGGGTGAACACCTTGGCCAGCGCGTCTTCGCTCATGCCGTTGCCGTTGTCGCTGACCTCGAGGTGGACCCAACTGTCGTCGGCGCTCACGGTCAGGCGGATCAGCCGCTGGTCGCGGCCCTCGAAAGCGTGCAGGGTGGCGTTGACCACCAGGTTGGTGACCACCTGCATCAGCGAGCCGGGTTCGGTGTACAGCGCCAGGCCTTCGGGGCATTGCAGGTCCACCACGCACTGGGCCCGTTTCACCAGCGGCGAGACGGCCAGCAACAGGCTTTCCAGGAAGGGCTTGAGCGGCAGCACCCGCCATTCGTTGCGCGAGGCATCGGCGGTGGTCTGCTTGAAGCTGCGCACCAGGGTGGCCGCCTTGTGCAGGTTGTTGCCGATCAGCTGGGCCGACTTGCCCAGGGAGTCGGTCAGCTTGGCCACCGCGCCGCAGTCCAGCGGGGCCACGTCCAGCAGTTGCTGCAGCTTGCGGGTCTGCTGGTCCACCAGCGACGCGGCCGTGACCGCCACCCCAATGGGGGTGTTCAGGTCGTGGGCGATGCCGGCGATGGTCAGGCCCAGCGACTCCAGTTTGAGCGATTCCTGCAACTCTGCTTCCATGAGGCCGCGCTCCTCGGCGGCCTTTCTGAGGTCGGTGACATCGGTCTGGCAGCCGATGTAGTGCAGCAAGCGGCCGTCGCTGTCGTAGCTGGGGAACACCAGAAACCGCACCCAGTAGGGGGCCCCCGACTTGTGGTAGTTCAGGATTTCGATTTCGGCGGTCTCCTGCCGGCGGATCGCCTGGCGGATTTGCTCGACGCTGTCGGGGTGCGTGTCGGGGCCTTGCAGAAAGCGGCAATTGCGCCCCAGCACTTCGTCGGCGCTGTAGCCGGTTTGTGCCTGGAAGGCCTCGTTGACGTAGATCAGCGGCATGTCGGGTTGCCGGGGGTCGGCAATCGTGATGCCAAAAGGGGCTTTCTGCAGGACCGTGGTCAGGGTGCTGAGTTCGTTGACCTTGAGCTTGAGCTGGTGCTCGCTGTCTTCGAGGTAGCTGCGCGACAGCAGCATGTCTTCGTTGACCTGCAGCAGCCGGGCGTTGGCCTTGTGGTGTTCGCGCAGCGCGGCCGCGGCCGAGCCCACGAAAAACACCAGGTAGGCGACCAGGGGCCAGGAATCGCCGGTTTGCTTGGTGAGCGACACGCCGACGCTGATGTCCTGGATGCCGCGCACGTCGCCGACTTTCCAGTGGCGCACGGGGGAGTCGGGGTGGCCGTTGTGGCACTGCACACAGGTGGCCTCCATGGGCACGGGAATGGCCAGGCGCACGCGGCTGCCGCCGTGGGGGTTCGGTTCCACCCGCCAGAACTCGCGTTGCGTCGTGTCGGCGCGCAGCGCTTGCAGGGCCTCGCGCTGGAAGTCGTCCAGCGGCGGGCGCTGGCGGAACGCAAACGGCTGGTCCGACAGGAAGGCGGTGCTGAAGCCGTCGTTCAGGGCGTTTTGTTGCAGCAGGTCGCCCAGCTCGATGGACAGGGTCGCCGGAATGGGGATGCCGCCGGGGGTGTTGCGGTAGTTTTCCGTCAGGCGCACCGGGCCGCCGTGGTGGGCCAGCACCCGACCCGCCACGTTGGTGGCGTAGTAGGAGCGGGCCGTCGCCATGATGCGGCTGAACTGCTGGGCGTTGCGCCGGGCCTCACTTTCGGCGTGTGAGAACGCCACCTCGTACAGCACCCAGGGCGTGGCCAGCAGTGCTGCGATGAACAACAGCAGGGGTGGCGTCAAGCCCAGCTCTCTGAGCCGTTGCATTCGATCGACCTTGTGCCAAAAGTGAATAAATGATTATTATTTGGCATTTATATGGCCAAACGAATAAACATTTATACCAAAATAATGGCAATTCAGCAAATTTTGGGCGATGCCGAAGGTCCGGGTGTGCCCGGTGCTGAGGCGCGCCTGGGTCAGGGACCGTTTGTGGGGCCGCAGCGGGTGCTGATCCACCCAGGGCGGCAGTGCTCAAAGGCCGTGCTTTTCCGCGATCACCGCGGCGGCGGCGCGGGTTTCCACGCCCAGCTTTTCAAAAATGTGTTCCAGGTGTTTGTTGACGGTGCGCGGACTCATGCCCAGGATGTCGGCGATGTCGCGGTTGGTTTTGCCTTTGGCGATCCACGACAGCACCTCGGTCTCGCGCGGCGTGAGCGCGGCGTGGACCAGGGCGTTGTCCGCGTCCTTCACCTCCACCAACCCCAGCAGAAACATCGACTCGGACACCCCCACGTCGCCGATGTGGCGGGCCAGCAGCTGCTGGCCTTTGCCCGCCGGGTGGGTGCCGCTGCCGCGCTGCATGGTGCGGGCCAGCCAGGCCGCGGCGGCGTCCAGGTCGGGAAACAGGCCGCCGAGCCAGCCGCCGGCCTTGGGTGAGAGCCAGGCGATGCGTTGGCGGCTGTCCAGCACCACCGTGCCCCAGCCCGACACATCGGTCGCGTCGCGGGCCATGCGGGCGGCGCGCGCGTTCTTGACGTGGGTGGCCAGGCGCGCCATCACTTCGGGCAGCCGCAGCGGTTTGATCACGTAGTCCACCCCGCCCACGGCGAAGCCTTGCAGCACGTGGTCGGTCTCGGCCAGGCCGGTCATGAAGACCACCGGCACGTGCGACCAGGCCGGGTTGGCCTTGAGCGCCCGGCACAGCCCGAAGCCGTCCATCCCGGGCATGACGGCGTCGAGCAGCACCCCGTCGGGCACCGCCACCTCCAGCCGCTGCAGGGCCTCCTCGGCGCTGGTGGCGGCGAGCACCAGGTAGCCCTCGTCCAGCAGCGCGGTGCTGAGCATGTCGAGGATGTCGATGTCGTCGTCCACCACCAGCACCACCGGGGTGAAGGGGGCCGGGGCGGCGGCGGGCAGGGGGTCACTCATGGTCGGGCAGGGGTTCTAGGGTGTTCAGGACGGTGGTCACGGTCTGGAAGTCGAAGCGGTTGATCGCCAGTTCCAGGGGGTCCCACAGCCCGGCCAGTTCGGGCTGGCGGGCGCGGGCGTCGGCGACCTGTCGGCGCAGGGCGTGGATTTCGCCGCGCCGGGCCATGCGGGTCAGGGCGGCGCGCAGTTCGGGGTCCAGGCTGGCACGCGGTTCGTTGGCGGGCGGCGGGGTGTCGGGCGCCGGGGGCGGTGGGGTGTCGTCGCAGGTCCAGGTCAGGTGCAGGGCGCGGGTGAGCTGCTGCAGCAGTTCGGATTCGGCCACCGGCTTGGCCACGAAGCCCTGGGCCTGCAGCCGTTCCAGCCGTTCGGCCTGGTTGTCGAAGGTGTTCGCTGACACGATGATCACCGGCAGCAGCTGCGGCGGGTAATTCACCCGCAGGTGGGCCAGGGTTTGCCAGCCGTCCATGGTGTCCATGCTGAGGTCCAGCAGCACTGCGTCGGGCCGGTGGGCGGCCACCGACTCCAGGCATTCCTCGCCGCTGGCCGCCTCCTGCACCACAAAGCCCAGCGGGCTCAGCAGGCCGGCCAGCAACTGGCGGTGGAACGGCTGGTCGTCCACGATCAGCAGCGTGCGCGCCGGTGGCTGGTAGCCGGTGATGCGGTGCATCATCTCGGGCAGCAGCGGCACCGGTGCCTGGGTCTGGCCGATGCTGGGCAGGTACAGCCGCACGGTGAAGGTGGTGCCCACCCCAGGGGTGCTCTGCAGACTCAGTTCGCCGCCCATCATGCTCACCAGCAGGTGGGTGATGGTCAGCCCCAGGCCGGTGCCGGTTTGCGGGTTGCGCCGCCCGGCGGCACCGCGTTCGTAGGGCAGGAAGATGCGCTGCTGGTCCGTGGGGGCGATGCCGATGCCGGTGTCCACCACCGCCAGCCGGGCCACCTGTTGGCGAAAGTCCAGCCGCAGCGTGACCCGGCCTTCGTGCGTGAAGCGCAGCGCGTTGGTCAGCAGGTTGATGAGAATTTGCCGCAGGCGTTTGGGGTCGCCCTTGATCCAGGCCGGCATCTCGCCCTCGCGCTCCACGGCGAAGGCCAGGCCCTTGGCCGCGGCCTGGGGCTTCATCATGTGCTCCACGTCGCCGATCAGGCCCGGCAGGTACACCGGCACCGCGTCCAGCTTCATGCGGCCGGCCTCGATGCGGGCCAGCTCCAGCGATTCGTCGATGAGCGCGTGCATGTGGTGGCCGCTGCGCTCGATGCCCGCCACCGTCAGCTTCAGTTCGCCCTGGATCTCGGGCTTCTTCAGCAGGATCTGCGCGTAGCCCAGGATGCTGGTCAGGGGCGAGCGCAGTTCGTGGGTCAGCCCGGCGATGTAACGCGTCTTGGCCTGGCTGGCCGACTCCGCCTGGTCGCGCGCCTGTTTCAGCGCGGCGTCGGTGTGGCGGTGGGCCTCGATCTCCTGCTTGAGCAGCTCGGTCTGGCGTTCCGACTCGTCCTGTGCGATGCGCCGGCTGTCGGTGGTCAGCACCACCCACCAGGCCGCCACCGCCGACAGCAGGCCGAGCAGGGCGTAAATTTTGACCAGCGCCCCAGACAGCAGGGCCGCGTCGCTGCGGTGGGTTTCCTGCATGTAGACGATCAGAAAACTCAGCCCGATCACCCCCCACAGCAACAGCAGCACCAGCAGAAAGTGGCCGACACGGAAGTTGAAACCCGACAGCCAGGACGACGGCAGCAGCAGGCCCAGCCAGTGGCGCAGCTGGTCGCCCGCGCGCGACCGGTGTTTGCAGCGGTCGTGGCAGCGGGACTCGAGCGAGCAGCACAGCGAGCAGATGGGTGCGGCGTAGGCTGGGCAGGCCGCCATGTCCTCCGACTCGAAGCGGTTTTCGCACACCGCGCAGGTCAGCACCTCGCCGCGGCGCCACTGGGCCTCGGGCTGGCGCGCGGTGTAGTAGCGCCCACCCGTCAGCCAGGCCAGCGTGGGCGCCAGCAGCAGCGCCAGCCCCAGGGCGATGAACGGTGAGAACGCGGCCGCCATGTCGCCCAGCACCCCGCTGTAGGCCAGGGTGGCGGCCCCGGCGGCCAGCACCATGGCGCCCAGGCCCACCGGGTTGAAGTCGTACAGGTGGGCCCGGCGGAATTCGATGCCCGGCGGGCTCAGGCCCAGCGGCTTGTTGATGACCAGGTCGGCCACCAGCGCGCCGACCCAGGCGATGGCCACGTTGCTGTAGATGCCGAGCACGATCTCCAGCCCGGCGAACACGTCCAGCACCATCAGCAGCGTGGCGATGACCACGTTGAACACCAGCCACACCACCCGCCCCGGGTGGCTGCGGGTGATGCGCGAGAAGAAGTTGGACCAGGCCAGCGAACCGGCGTAGGCGTTGGTGACGTTGATTTTGACCTGCGAGACCAGCACGAAAAACAGGGTCAGCGCCAGCGCCACCCCGCTGTGGCCCAACATCTCGCTGAAGGTGGTCAGGTACATCTGGGCCGGCTCCACCGCCCGCTGCGGTGTGATTTCGTGTTGCAGGGCAAAGAAGGCCAGCAACGCGCCCCCCAGCATTTTCAGCATGCCCACCAGCGCCCAGCCCGGCCCGGCGGCCAGCAGCGCCAGCCACCACTTCAGCCGGTTGGCGCGCGTGGGGGCCGGCAGAAAGCGCAGGTAGTCCACCTGCTCCCCGATCTGCACCACCAGCGCAAAAATCACCGAGCAGGCCGCGCCGAACATCAGCCAGTCGAAGCCGCTGCTGCCCGACTTCAGGCCCGCCAGCTGCGTCAGTTCGCGGTACACCTGCGGCTCCTGCAGCGCCAGCCAGACAAAGGGCAGCACCGTGAGGAACACCCAGGGCAGCTGCGTCCAGCCCTGCAGCCGGGAAATGAAGGTGATGCCGCGCACCGTCAGCGGAATGATGACCAGTGCCGACAGCACGTAGCAGACCGTGAGGTGCCAGTCGGTGGCCATGCGCAGGGCCATGGCCATGATGGCCGCCTCCAGCGCGAAAAAGATGAAGGTGAAGCCGGCGTAGATGAGCGAGGTGATGGTGGAGCCGAGGTAGCCAAAGCCGGCGCCGCGGGTCAGCAGGTCCAGGTCCAGCCCGTGGCGGGCGGCGTGGTACGCAATGGGCAGGCCGGTGGCGAAGATGATGCCGCACACCACCAGGATGGCCAGCAGCGCGTTGGTGAAGCCGTAGTTGAGCGCGATGGCCGCGCCGATCGCCTCCAGCGCCAGGAACGACAGCGAACCGAAGGCGGTGTTGGCCACCCGCCACTCGCTCCACTTGCGGAAACTGCGCGGCGCGTAGCGCAGGGCGTAGTCCTCCATGGTTTCGTCGGCCACCCAGGTGTTGTAGGCGCGCCGGTAGCGAAAAATCTGTTGCTCCCGGGGGGGTGGCCGGGCGGTGCTGGTGTTCATGTGGGGGGACAAGCAAGAAACGTTCTCGCCCAGCGGTGCTGGGGTGGGGCAGGGGTGCGCAGGGCGGCTACGTCATTTGACGTATGGCCGGGAATCCGGGGTTTCCCTAACCTTCGGTCCACGTTCCGTTTTTCTTCCACCCCGCATCGCAAGGAGTGTTTTCATGGACCACCCGCACGTCACCCTGTCGCCCCAGGCCGACCTTCAGCGCCGCCGTTTGATCCAGGCCGCCGGCCTGGCCTCGGTCGCCGGCTTGTCGCCTTGGGCGCTGGCCCAGGGCAAGCCGCCCACCGCCCAGGTCAACACCACCAAGCTGGCCATCACCGACACCGAAGTGACCGTCGGCCAGCTGCACTCCGCCACCGGCACCATGGCCATCTCCGAGACCGGCGCCATCCAGGCCGAACAGTTGGCCATCGACCAGATCAACGCCATGGGCGGCATCCTGGGCCGCAAGATCAAGGTGATCAAGGAAGACGGCGCCTCCGACTGGCCGACCTTCGCGGAAAAGTCCAAGAAGCTGCTGATCAACGACCGCTGCGCCGCCGTCTTCGGTTGCTGGACCTCGGCCTCGCGCAAGGCCGTGCTGCCGATTTTTGAGAAAGAAAACGGCCTGCTGTACTACCCCACCTTCTACGAAGGTCTGGAGCAGTCCAAGAACGTGATCTACACCGGCCAGGAGGCCACCCAGCAGATCCTGTACAGCCTGGACTGGGCCAAGACCGAGAAGAAGGCCAAGACCTTCTTCCTGATCGGCTCCGACTACATCTGGCCGCGCACCTCCATGAAGATCGCGCGCAAGCACGTCGAAAACTTCCAGAAGGGCAAGATCGTTGGCGAGGAGTACTACCCGCTGGGCAGCACCAACTTCGGCTCGCTGATGAACAAGATCAAGCTGCAGAAGCCGGACTGCATCTTCGCCGCCGTGGTGGGCGGCTCCAACGTGGCTTTCTACAAGGCGCTCAAGGCCGCCGGCATCACCGGCGACAAGCAGTTGCTCGTCACCCTGTCGGTGACCGAGGACGAAATGACCGGCGTGGGCGGTGACAACTTCAAGGGCTTCTATTCGTCCATGAAGTACTTCCAGAGCCTGGACAACGAGAACAACAAGAAGTTCGTGGCCGCCTTCAAGGCCAAGTACGGCAAGGACGCCGTCATTGGCGACGTGACGCAGGCCGGCTACCTGGGCCCCTGGCTGTGGAAAGCGGCGGTGGAAAAAGCCGGCAGCTTCGACGTGGCCAAGGTCACCGCCGCGTCGCCGGGCATCGAGCTCAAGACCGCGCCGGAAGGCTACGTGAAGGTGCACGCCAACCACCACCTGTGGAGCAAGTCGCGCATCGCCATGGGCATGCCCGACGCCACGTTCAAGGTGGTGGCCGAGTCGCCCGACCTGATCGAGCCCAACCCCTTCCCCAAGGGCTACCAGTGAACCCTTAGGGGGATGGCGCTGACGGGCCGGCCGTGTCGGCCCGTCAGCGTCCCGGACCGGGGGGATGGCTCCCTCGTCGCGTGTTTCTGCTTGGAGATCCGTCATGGACATGAGCTTCAACGATCTGCTCAACATCGGCCTGATGCAAGGCTTTGCGGGCCTGAGCCTGTTTGCCGTGCTGCTGCTCATGGGCCTGGGCCTGGCCATCATTTTTGGGCAGATGGGGGTCATCAACATGGCCCACGGCGAGTTCATGACCATCGGCGCCTACACCGTGTTCCTGGGGTCCACCCTGGCCGAAGCGGTGGGCGCGGTGGGCACCGCCTATTACTTTCCCTTTGCCATTCTGGCCGCGTTTGTGCTGGCGTTTGCCGCCGGCTGGCTGCTGGAGTGGGCCCTGATCCGCCACCTCTACAAGCGCCCGCTGGACACCTTGCTGGCCACCTGGGGTGTGAGCCTGGCGCTGCAACAGGCGTTTCGCACCTTCATCGGCCCCAAAGAGGTCAGCCCCACCCTGCCCGACTGGCTGATGGGTTCCTGGGCGCCGGCCGAAGGGCTGGACATCCCCATCAACGGCCTGTTCGTGCTGGGCCTGGCCGTGGTGGCCACCGCCGGCGTGCTGCTGGCCTTGCACAAAAGCCGCTGGGGCTTGCGGGTGCGCGCCACCGTCAGCAACCGGGTCATGGCCAACGCCATCGGCATCGACACCCAGAAAACCGACCGCCTGACCTTCGCCATCGGCTGCGGCATCGCCGGGGTGGCGGGCGCGGCGTTCACCACCATCGGTTCCACCGGCCCCACCTCCGGTTCCCTCTACATCGTGGACGCCTTCCTGGTGGTCACCTTCGGCGGTGCGGCCAGCCTGCTGGGCACGGTGGTGTCGGCCTTCGGCATCGCGCAAACGCAGTCCATCACCGAGTTCTTCATGGCCGGCTCCATGGCCAAGGTGCTCACGCTGTCGCTCATCGTGGTGATCCTGATGCTGCGCCCGCAAGGCCTGTTTGCCAGCAAGGTGCGCCGCTGAGCCGACCCCGATCCGCCCGTATAGGAAGCCTGTCATGAACGCATTGAAAGCCTTGATCCAGCGTTACCAGTTGGCCAGCGTGCTGCTGCTGACGCTGTTGCTGGCGGTGGTCTTGCCGCTGACGCTGGACATCTTCCGGCTCAACCTGGTCGGCAAATACCTGACCTACGCCTTCGTGGCCATCGGCCTGGTCATGCTGTGGGGCTACGGCGGCGTGCTCAGCCTGGGGCAGGGCGTGTTCTTCGGCCTGGGGGGCTACGCCATGGCCATGTTCCTCAAGCTGGAGGCGTCCGACCCGGAGAGCACCAGCATCCAGTCCACCCCGGGCATTCCCGACTTTATGGACTGGAACCAGCTGACCGAGTTGCCGTCGCTGTGGGTGCCGTTCAAGAGCCTGCCGTTTGCGCTGGCCGCCGTCATCGTGGTGCCCACGCTGCTGGCCTGGATCGTCAGTTTCGCCATGTTCAAGCGCCGCGTCGGCGGCGTGTACTTCGCCATCATCACCCAGGCGGTGGCGCTGATCCTGACGGTGCTGATCATCGGCCAGCAGGGCTACACCGGTGGCGTCAACGGCATGACCGACCTGAAAACCCTGCTGGGCTGGGACATCCGCACCGACAGCGCCAAGTACATCCTGTACTACGTGTGTGTCGGCCTGCTGGTGGCGGCCGTGCTGCTGTGCCGCTGGATCCAGACCAGCAAGCTGGGCACCCTGTTGCTGGCCATGCGCGACAAGGAAGACCGGGTGCGCTTCTCGGGCTACGACGTCGCCAACTTCCGCATCTTCGCCTTCTGCCTGGCGGCGGCCTTGTCGGGCATCGGCGGGGCGCTGTTCACCCTGCAAGTGGGCTTCATGTCGCCCAGCTTCGTCGGCATCGTGCCGTCCATCGAGATGGTGATCTTCGCCGCCGTCGGCGGCCGCATGAGCCTGGTCGGCGCGGTCTACGGCGCGCTGCTGGTCAACGCCGGTAAGACGCTGTTTTCGGAAACCTTCCCCGACGCCTGGCTGTTCCTGATGGCGGCGCTGTTCATCGGCGTGACCATGTTCTTCCCGATGGGCCTGGCCGGGGTCTGGAGCGACAAGATCGTGCCGTGGTGGAACGCCCGCCGCGCCCAGCGGACCGCCACCCCCACCCCGGTGGCCCCTGTGGCGCCCAAGGCCAGCGCTTCCGAAGCGGCCCACGCCGATCCCGCCCCCCTGCCCACCGGCATCACCGGCCAGAACGCCTAAGCCCAGGAGCCCCCCATGAGCAGCACCGATTTCGCCCTGGCGGTCGAGGACCTGACCGTCTCCTTCGACGGCTTCAAGGCCATCGACGACCTCAACCTCTACATCGACAAGAACGAGTTGCGCGTGGTCATCGGCCCCAACGGCGCCGGCAAGACCACGCTGCTCGACCTGATCTGCGGCAAGACCCGCGCCAGCGCCGGCAGCATCAAGTTCAAGGACGAGGAAATCATCGGTCTGGCCGAGCACCAGCGGGTGCGCAAGGGCATCGGCCGCAAGTTCCAGACGCCGTCCATCTACGAAAACCTGTCGGTCTTCCAGAACCTGGAGGTGTCCTACCCCAGCGGCCGTTCGGTGTTCGGCGCCCTGGCGTTTCGCTGCACCGCGGCGGTCCGGGCCAAGGTGGACGAGGTGGCCGCCGACATCGGCCTGGCCGACAAGCTGGACACGGAGGCGGGCCTGCTGTCGCACGGCCAGAAGCAGTGGCTGGAGATCGGCATGCTGCTGATGCAGGACCCCGAGCTGTTGATGCTGGACGAACCCATCGCCGGCATGAGCGCGCGCGAACGCGACCTGACCGCCGAGTTGCTCAACCGCATCTGTCAGAACCGCGCGGTGATCGTCATCGAGCACGACATGGACTTTGTGAAAAAGATCGCCCACAAGGTCACCGTGATGCACCAGGGAAAGATCCTGGCCGAAGGGCCGATGGACAAGGTCCAGGCCGATCCCAAGGTCATCGACGTTTACCTCGGCCACTGAAGCGCCCGCCCCACAGGAGCCCCCCATGCTGCAAGTCAAAGACCTGTTCGTCGCCTATGGCCAGAGCGAGGCGCTGCACGGCCTGTCCTTCGAAGGCCGACCCAACGAAACCGTGGCCATCATGGGCCGCAACGGCATGGGCAAGACCACGCTGTTCAAAAGCCTGATGGGCATTCTGCCGATCAAGAGCGGCTCGGTCAGCGTGGCCGGCCAGGACGTGACCCGAGACCAGAGCTTTCGCCGCGTGGCCAAAGGCATTGCCTATGTGCCCCAGGGCCGCATGATTTTCCCGACGCTGACGGTGGAAGAAAACATCCACACCGGGCTGGAGAACGCCAAGGACAAGCGCGTGCCCGACGAGATCTACGCCCTGTTCCCGGTGCTGTGGGACATGCGCGCGCGCAAGGGCGGCAACCTCTCGGGCGGGCAGCAGCAGCAGCTGGCGATTGCCCGCGCGCTGGTGACCGACCCCAAAGTGCTGCTGCTCGACGAACCCACCGAAGGCATCCAGCCGTCCATCATCAAGGACATCGCCAAGGCGCTCAACGAGATCCGCAAGATGCGCCAGCTCACCATCATCGTCTCGGAGCAGGTGCTGTCGTTTGCCATGGACGTGGCCGACCGCCTGTTCGTGATCGAAGGCGGCCGCCTGGTGCACGAAACCGCCCGCGCCGACACCGACGAGGCGCGCATCAAGTCCTACCTCTCCGTCTGATCCCCCCTTCACCGTCAACCCAAGGAGTCCGTCATGCCCGAAACGCTCATCAAGGTCGATCTGAGCCAGCCCGCCCCGTCCAACCCGCTCGTGCACAACCGCTGGCACCCCGACATTCCCATGGCCTGCTGGGTCAACCCCGGTGACGACTTCGTGCTGGAAACCTACGACTGGACCGGCGGTTTCATCCAGAACAACGACAGCGCCGACGACGTGCGCGACATCGACCTGACCACGGTGCACTACCTCAGCGGCCCGGTGGGCGTGCGCGGCGCCGAGCCCGGCGACCTGCTGGTGGTGGACCTGCTGGACATCGGCGCCAAGGACGACAGCCTGTGGGGCTTCAACGGCTTCTTCAGCAAGAACAACGGCGGCGGCTTCCTGACCGACCACTTCCCGGCCGCGCAAAAGTCCATCTGGGACTTCCACGGCATGTTCACCAGTTCGCGCCACGTGCCGGGCGTGAAGTACGCCGGCCTGATCCACCCGGGTCTGATCGGCTGCCTGCCCGACCCCAAGATGCTGGAGACCTGGAACACCCGCGAGCAGGCGCTGATCGACTCCGATCCGGCCACCAGCGGTCTGGCCAACCCGCCCTTCGCCGGCACCGCCCACTGCGGCCAGGCGCAGGGCGAGGTCAAGGCCAAGATCGCTGCCGAGGGCGCCCGCACCGTGCCCCCGCGCGAACACGGCGGCAACTGCGACATCAAAGACCTGTCGCGCGGTTCCAAAATCTTCTTCCCGGTGTACGTGGACGGCGCCGGCCTGAGCGTGGGCGACCTGCACTTCAGCCAGGGCGACGGCGAGATCACCTTCTGCGGCGCCATCGAAATGGCCGGCTGGGTGCACATGAAGGTGCAGCTCATCAAGGGCGGCATGGCCAAGTACGGTATCAAGAACCCGATCTTCAAGCCCAGCCCGATCACGCCCACCTACAACGACTACATCATCTTCGAAGGCATCAGCGTCGACGAGAGCGGCAAGCAGTACTACCTGGACGTGAACGTGGCCTACAAGCAGGCCTGCCTCAACGCCATCGAGTACCTCAAGAAGTTCGGTTACAGCGGCGCGCAGGCCTATTCCATCCTGGGCACCGCGCCGGTGCAGGGCCACATCAGCGGCGTGGTGGACGTGCCCAACGCCTGCGCCACGCTGTGGCTGCCGACGCAGATCTTCGACTTCGACATCAACCCGAGCGCGGCCGGCCCCGTCAAGCACCTGGACGGCAGCATCGACATGCCGATTTCCTACGACCTGAAGCTGTAAACCGCCGTTCGGAGCCGTCCCATGCCCACCTACGACTACGCCTGCCCGAGCTGTGGCGGCTTCGACGCCTTCCGCAGCCTGGCCGACCGCAACGAGCCCGCCGCCTGCCCGGACTGCGGCACCGCCTCGCCCCGGGTGCTGGCGTCCGCGCCGCGCCTGGCGCTGATGGACGGCGGCACCCGCAGCGCCATCGCCGTCAACGAGCGCGCCCGGCACGAGCCGAAAAGCTCGCGCGACTACCAGCGCCTCAAGCACCCGGCCGGTTGCGGCTGCTGCAGCCCCGGCCGCAGCAAGGCCACGGTGACCGCGCCCAATGGCGCCAAGGCCTTCCCCAGCAAACGCCCCTGGATGATCAGCCACTGACCCCGAAAGCCCCACATGATCCACGGTGACATTTCCAGCAGCGCCGACACCGTCGGCGTGGCCGTCGTCAACTACAAAATGCCGCGCCTGCACACCAAGGCCGAGGTGCTGGCCAACGCCCGCAAAATCGCCGACATGGTGGTGGGCATGAAGCAGGGCCTGCCCGGCATGGACCTGGTGGTCTTCCCCGAGTACAGCACACAGGGCATCATGTACGACGCCCAAGAGATGTACGACACCGCCGCCGACATCCCCGGCGAGGAAACCGCCATCTTTGCCGAGGCTTGCCGCAAGGCCAAGGTCTGGGGCGTGTTCTCGCTCACCGGCGAGCGCCACGAGGAGCACCCGCACAAGGCGCCGTACAACACCCTCATCCTGATGAACGACCAGGGCGAGATCGTGCAGAAGTACCGCAAGATCATGCCCTGGGTGCCCATAGAAGGCTGGTACCCCGGCAACTGCACCTACGTGAGCGAAGGGCCCAAGGGCCTGAAGGTCAGCCTCATCATCTGCGACGACGGCAACTACCCCGAAATCTGGCGCGACTGTGCCATGAAGGGCGCCGAGCTGATCGTGCGCTGCCAGGGCTACATGTACCCGGCCAAGGAGCAGCAGATCCTCATCAGCAAGGCCATGGCCTTTGCCAACAACACCTACGTGGCGGTGGCCAACGCGGCCGGGTTCGACGGGGTGTACAGCTACTTCGGCCACAGCGCCCTGATCGGCTTCGACGGCCGCACCCTGGGCGAATGCGGCGAAGAGGAAATGGGCGTGCAGTACGCCGCGCTGTCCAAGAGCCTGATCCGCGACTTCCGCAAGCACGGCCAGAGCGAGAACCACCTGTTCAAGCTGCTGCACCGCGGCTACACCGGCAAGATCAACTCGGGCGAGGGCGGGGACGATGCCAAGGGCGTGGCCGCCTGCCCCTACGAGTTCTACGGTCAGTGGATCAACGACCCGGAAGGCACCCGCAAGCAGGTGGAGTCGTTCACCCGTTCCACCGTGGGCACGCCGGAGTGCCCGATCGACGGCATTCCGAACCAGCCGCCCGAGCACCGCTGACATGCTCGACGCCTGGCGCGTGACCGCGCCGCCCTACTACCGGCCGGTGGCCGAGGAGGTGGCGCTGTGCGAAAAAGCCTTTGCCCACCGGGTGCCGCTGCTGCTCAAGGGGCCCACCGGCTGCGGCAAGACGCGCTTCGTCGAGTACATGGCCTGGAAGCTGGGCCGCCCACTCGTCACCGTGGCCTGCAACGAGGACCTGTCGGCCGCCGACCTGGTGGGCCGCTACCTGCTGGACGCCCAGGGCACCACCTGGCACGACGGCCCGCTCACCACCGCGGTGCGCCACGGCGCCATCTGCTACCTGGATGAGGTGGTCGAGGCGCGCCAGGACACCACGGTGGTCATCCACCCGCTGACCGACGCCCGGCGCGTCCTGCCGCTGGAGAAAAAAGGCGAGCTGGTGCACGCGCACCCGGACTTCCAGCTGGTCGTGTCCTACAACCCCGGCTACCAGAGCCGGGCCAAGGACCTGAAGCCATCCACCCGCCAGCGCTTCGCCGCCCTGGCCTTCGACTACCCGACGCCCGAGGTGGAGGCCGAGGTGGTGGCACACGAGGCCGGCATTCCGCTGGTGCTGGCCGCGCAGCTGGTGGCCATCGCCGCGGGGTCGCGCCGCCTGCGCCAGCGCGGGCTGGACGAAGGCGCCTCCACCCGCATGCTGGTTTACGCCGGCCTGCTGATCGTGGACGGCGTGCCGCCCCGCGTGAGCTGCGAGATGACGCTGGTGCAGGCCCTCACCGACGAGCCCGAGATGCTGGCCGCCCTGCGCGCCCTGGTGGACGCCTGTCTGCCATGACCCCCAGGGCGGCCAACGGCCTGGGCCACCTGCTGACCGCGCTGGCCGGCGCCGACCGGCCCCTGGTGGTGCAGGCCCACGCCGCGGCGCTGCCGCCGGACGCCCCGCCCGTGCTGACCGAGTTGCACCTGAGCCTGCCGCCGGCGCACTGGGCAGGGCTGGCGGCCACGCCCGCCGGTGGGCTACCGCTGGGCTCCCCGCTGGCCCAGGCCGCGGTGGCGCACGCCGCGGCCCACCGGCGCCATTCCCCGCCGGCGCGTTCGTCGCGCGGTCTCAAGCCCCTGGGCCAGCTGGTGCACGCCGCTCTGGAGGACGCCCGGGTGGAACGCCTGCTGGCCCAGCGTTGCCCCGGCGTGCGCGCCTGGTGGCGGCCCTGGCTGGTGCACGCCACCGGCCAAGACCTGCTGGGTGTACCGGGTTTGATGGCCGGCCTGGCCCGCGCGCTGGGCGACCCCGGCTACACGCCCAGCAACGCCTGGGTGCGCAAGGCGCGGGACGGCTTCGACGCGGTGTGCCAGCGCCACGGCCTGGCCGACGCCGCCGCGTTCCGGCCCCTGGCGTCTGTGCTGGCCAACGACCTGGGGCAGATGCGCGTGCGCTTCGACCCGCGCCAGTACCGCGAACCGGTGGCCTACCGCGACGACAACCACCACCTCTGGCGGCACCCCGCCGACGCCGAGGCCGCCGAGCACGAAACACCCGTACCCGCGCCCCCGAGGGATGCGGTGGCCCGCCCCGCGCAGCCCCACGCGCCGTCGGCCGACAGCCCTGCCGCGCTGGCCGAGCCCGCCGCCGTGGTGTTCGTTTACCCCGAATGGGACGCCACCCTGGGCCGCCACCGCCCCGACTGGTGCACCCTCACCGAACACGGCCCCGTCGGCGCACCGATCCGGCATGGGCTGCCCGCTGCGGTCGTTGCCCCCCCCGCGCTGCGGGGCTGGCGCCGCCCGCGGCTGGACCGCCGCCAGCGCCCCCCACCCCGGCGCGAGGGCGACGACATCGACCTCGACGCCCTGGTGCGGGTGTGGACGGAGCGCACCCGGCCACCCACCCCCGAACCGCGCGTGTTCCGCGCCCCGGTGTTCGCGCCCGACGCGGTGTCGCTGCTGGTGCTGCTCGACCTGTCCCAGTCCGCCAACGACCCGGCCTTTGGCGGGCCCGCCACGGTGCTGGAACTGGAAATCCAGGGTGCGCTGGCCCTGGCGCACGGCCTGCGGCCGCCCGACCGGGTCGCCGTCCACGGCTTCCGTTCGGACACCCGCCACCGCGTGTCCTACGAGCGGCTGCTGGACTGGGGCCAGCCGCTGGATGCCGCCAGGCAGCAGGGCATCGCCCAGGTGGCGGCGCACGGCTCCACCCGCATGGGCGCGGCCATCCGCCACGCCACCGGCTGGCTGGCCGCCGAGGCGTCGCCGCAGCGCGCGGTGTGCGTCGTCACCGACGGCGCCCCGTCGGACGTGGACGTGTTCCGCGCCGACCACCTCATCGACGACGCGGCTGAGGCGGTGCGCGCGGCCCGGGCGCACGGCGTCACGGTGTGCGGTCTGGTGCTGGACCCGCAGGCCGACGCCTACGCCCAACGCATCTTCGGGCAGCGCGGGTTTCAAGTGGTCGAGCAGCCGCAGGGGGTGCTGCGTGGCATGCAGCGGCTGTTGCGGCGCCTGGCCTCCTGAGGCCCGCAACGCCGCCGCCCTTCAGGCCCGCCTCACTGCCCCGCCAGCACCCACCGCGCCGCCTTTTCCGCCATCATCAGCGTGGGGCTGTTGGTGTTGCCGCTGGTGATGGTGGGCATGGCGCCCGCGTCCACCACGCGCAGGCCCCGGATGCGGCCGCCGCGCCCGTCGCGCACCCGCAGGTGGCTGTCGAGCACGGCCGCCGGGTCGCCGTCGCGGCCCATGGCGGTGGTGCCCACCGGGTGGAAGATGGTGGTGGCGATGTCGCCGGCCAGCTTCGCCAGCTCTTCGTCGCTTTGGTATTGCCGCCCGGGCTTGAATTCCTCGGGCCGGTAGCGGGCCAGCGCCGGCTGTGCCACGATGCGCCGGGTCAGCCGCAGGCTGTCGGCGGCGATGCGGCGGTCCTCGTCGGTGGACAGGTAGTTGGGCGCGATGGCGGGCGCCTGGGCAAAGTCCGCGCTTTGGATCTGCACCGTGCCGCGGCTGCTGGGGTTGAGGTTGCAGACGCTGGCGGTGAAGGCGGGGAAGGGGTGCAGCGGCTCGCCAAAGGCGTCCAGGCTCAGCGGCTGCACGTGGTATTCCAGGTTGGGGTGGGGCTGGTCGGGCGAACTGCGGGTGAAGGCGCCCAACTGGCTGGGCGCCATGCTCATGGGCCCGCTGCGCTTGAGCGCGTATTCCAGCCCAATCTTGGCCTTGCCCCACCAGCTGTTGGCCAGGGTGTTGAGCGTTTTCACCCCCTGCACCTTGAACACCGCGCGGATCTGCAGGTGGTCCTGCAGGTTGCCGCCCACGCCGGGCAGGTCGGCCTGCACCGCAATGCCGTGGCGCTGCAGCAGCCCGGCCGGGCCTATGCCCGACAGCTGCAAAATCTGTGGCGAGCCGATGGCGCCGGCGCTCAGCACCACCTCGCGCGCGGCGCGCACGGTGTGCAGGTGGCCGTCCTTCAGCACCTCGGCGCCGGTGCAGCGCAGGTGGCCGTCGCTGCCGGTGCCCAGCGTCAGGCGTTTCACCTGGGCGCCGGTCCACACCGTCAGGTTGGGGCGGTGGCGCACCGGGCGCAAAAAGGCTTTGGCCGCGTTCCAGCGCCAGCCGCTTTTCTGGTTCACCTCGAAGTAGCCCACGCCCTCGTTGCAGCCGCCGTTGAAGTCGGGGCTGGCGGGAATGCCGGCCTGCTGCGCCGCCTGGGCGAAGGCGTCCAGCACGTCCCAGCGCAGGCGCTGTTTTTCCACCCGCCATTCGCCGGTGCTGCCCACGTGGCCGTTGCCGTGGCGGGCGGCAAAGGCGGGGTCGCTCTGGCCGTCCTGGCTCGGGTCCAGGCGGTAATGGTCCTCGTGCGCCATGAAGTCGGGCAGGCTGTTGCCCCAGGTCCAGGCGTCGTCGCCGGTCAGGCGCGCCCACTGGTCGTAGTCGCGGGCCTGGCCGCGCATGTAAATCATGCCGTTGATGCTGCTGCAGCCGCCCAGCGTCTTGCCGCGCGGGTAGCGCAACCGGCGCCCGTTCAGGCCGGGGTCGGGCTCGGTCTGGAACAGCCAGTCGGTGCGCGGGTTGCCGATGCAGTACAGGTAGCCCACCGGAATGTGGATCCAGTGGTAGTCGTCCGGCGGGCCGGCTTCCAGCAGCAGCACGCGGTGCGCCGGGTCGGCGCTCAGGCGGTTGGCCAGCAGGCAGCCGGCCGTGCCAGCGCCCACCACGATGAAGTCGTAGGTGTGGTCCAAGAGGGTCTCCTCGGCGGGCCGCCCGGGTGGGGCGGTCGGGTGGGCGGTGGCGCGTCGCTTATTTCGACGTCGGCATCACGAACTCGGCGCCCTTGCCAATGCTTTCGGGCCAGCGCTGCATCACGCTTTTTTGCTTGGTGTAAAAGCGCACGCCTTCTTCGCCGTAGGCGTGCATGTCGCCAAACAGGCTCTTCTTCCAGCCGCCAAAGCCGTGCCAGGCCATGGGCACCGGAATCGGCACGTTGATGCCGACCATGCCCACCTGGATGCGCCGCGCAAACTCGCGCGCCACGTGGCCGTCGCGGGTGAAGCAGGCGGTGCCGTTGCCAAATTCGTGATCGTTGATGAGCTGCACCGCGGTGGCGAAGTCGGGCACGCGCACACAGGCCAGCACCGGGCCGAAGATCTCTTCCTTGTAGATCTTCATCTCGGGCGTCACGTGGTCGAACAGCGTGCCGCCCATCCAGAAGCCGCCCGCGCAGCCTTCGCCGGTCTGCGCCGCGTCGAACTGGCGGCCGTCCACCAGCAGCTGCGCGCCTTCGGCCTGCCCGGCGGCGATGTAGCCGCTGATGCGGGCGTGGGCGGCGGGGGTGACGATGGG
>NZ_JAAQQT010000622.1:0-23213 GCF_011742065.1 Aquabacterium sp. A08 | reverse complement strand
CCGCGCCCTTCGTTGGTGACCAGGCTGGAGCCCACCTTGACCACGATGCGGCGCGCGCTGCGCAACACGTCGGCGGGGGCGGCTTGCGGGGCGGCAACGGCCGGGGCGAAGGACTCGTGGCTCATGGCAACAGGGCGGGCAGGGTCGGTGAAGGGGCCGGAGCAGCGCGGGTGGCGGCTGCCCCGGCGGCAAACGGGGAGTCGTCAGTCGTCGCGGAAACGCGGGTCCAGCGGCTCGGGCGCGGGGGCGTCGTCGGTCGCAGCCGGTCGGGGTTTTTTGCGGCGCGGCGGGCGCGGCTGGGGCGCGGCGGGCGGCGGCGCCTCGGCCCGGCCGAAGCGCGGGTCCACCTCCACGTGGGGCTTTTCGGCCTCCCGGGTGGCCACGATGTGCTGGAAGATCTTCTGCACCAGCAGCTCGCAGCCCTCGCGGGTCAGGGCCGAAATCTCGAACACCGGGCCCTTGTGCTTGAAGCGCTTGACGAAGTCCTGCACCCGGGCTTCGCGCTCCTCGGCCGGCACCATGTCCAGCTTGTTGAGCACCAGCCAACGCGGCTTGGCGTGCAGGCCGGGGTCGTATTTCTTCAGTTCTTTGACGATGGCCTTGGCCTGGGCCACCGGGTCCACCGCATCGTCGAACGGGGCCATGTCCACCACGTGCAGCAGCAGGCGGGTGCGCTGCAGGTGGCGCAGGAACTGGTGGCCCAGGCCGGCGCCTTCGGAGGCGCCTTCGATCAGGCCGGGCACGTCGGCCACGACGAAGCTCTTTTCCGGCCCCACGCGCACCACCCCCAGGTTGGGGTGCAGGGTGGTGAAGGGGTAGTCGGCGATTTTCGGGCGGGCGTTGGACACCGCCGCGATGAAGGTGGACTTGCCGGCGTTGGGCATGCCCAGCAGACCGACGTCGGCCAGCACCTTCAACTCCAACTGCAGCTCGAAGCGCTCGCCCGGGTGGCCCGGGGTTTTCTGGCGCGGGGCGCGGTTGATGGCGCTCTTGAAGCGCAGGTTGCCAAAGCCACCGTCGCCGCCCTTGGCCAGCAGAATGCGCTCGCCCGGTTGCAGCAGCTCGTGCATGACGGCGCCGGTGTCGGCGTTGCGGATGATGGTGCCCACCGGCATCTTCAGGACGATGTCGTCGCCCTTGGCGCCGAACATGTCGGAGCCCATGCCGTGTTCGCCGCGCTTGGCCTCGTATTTGCGCGAGTAACGGAAGTCCACCAGGGTGTTCAGGTTCTCGTCGGCCAGGGCGTAGACGTGGCCACCGCGGCCGCCGTCGCCGCCGTCGGGGCCGCCGAATTCCTTGTATTTCTCGTGCCGGAACGACGCGCAGCCATTGCCCCCGTCACCGGCGGCGACCTCGATGTAGGCCTCGTCAACAAATTTCATGGCTGGATTGTCCCTGAATCGGAGAAACACAAAAGGCCCGCATGCGCGGGCCCTTGGGGTGCCGGGGCGGTCGCAACCGCCTCAGCCGGTGGTTCACGCCGGGGTGACGTTGACCACTTTGCGGTTCAGCGCGCCCTTGATGGCGAAGCTGACCGTGCCGTCCACGGTGGCGAAGATGGTGTGGTCTTTGCCCACGCCCACGCCTTCACCCGGGTGGAACTTGGTGCCGCGCTGGCGCACGATGATGGAACCGGCGCTGATGGTCTGGCCGCCGAACACCTTCACGCCGAGCATTTTCGGCTTGGAGTCGCGACCGTTGCGCGTGGAGCCGCCGCCTTTTTTCTGTGCCATGGTGCTTTACTCCTTAGCCGTTGATCGAGCCGATCTGCAGCTCGGTGAAGTTTTGGCGATGGCCCTGGCGCTTCTGGTAGTGCTTGCGACGGCGCATCTTGAAGATGCGGACCTTGTCGCCACGACCGTGGCTGACCACCGTGGCTGTGACCGTTGCGCCGGAGACCAAGGGGGTGCCCACCTGGATGCTGTCGCCGTTGCCGACGGCCAACACCTGGTCGATCACGATCTCTTGACCCACGTCCGCAGCAATCTGTTCTACTTTAAGTTTTTCGCCAACGGCAACGCGATACTGCTTGCCGCCGGTTTTTATGACCGCGTACATATGAACCTCAATTGGTGATTCCAACGGATGAATTTCCGCTGAACCCAACATTTTAGTCCAGCGCGCAAAACAGGGCAAGCCCCCCTAGCGGGCTGCCGCGTGCAGTGTGGTGCGCAGACCTCAACCGCCGCGACAGGCCTGGCCCAGCTTCATGCCGGCTTCGGTGCCCACGGTCTGCGGGTTGCCCTTGATCTGGCCCTGGCCCACCATGGGCATCAGGGCCGCCATGGTGGCTTTGCGCACCCCTTCGGGGCCCTGCTGGCAGAGCGCCTTGAAATCGGGGTGGGCGGCTTTCACGGCGGCCACCACCGCCTCGACTTCGGCGGGGTTGGCCCATGCCGCCCCCGACACCAGCCAAGCCCCGGCGGCCACCAGGCCCTTCCATGTCGTGTCTGCCATCGCTGTCTCCCCATCGGTGATCGATTGCGCTATCCTGCACCGGCAACGCCCCGGGGTCAAGCCCCCCTGCAACCGAGGAATTCGACGATGGCCCTGCCCTGGCTCGCCGCGCTGAAAGTGATCCCCTGGGGGGACGTGATCGAGCACGCGCCGGCCGTGCTCAAGGGCGCACGCCGGCTGCTGGACCGGCAGCCCACCACGCCGCCACCGCCCACCCAGGCGCCGACCGACGCCGACACCCTGGCACAGCAACTGGCGGCCCTGCAGCGGCAGCACGCCAGCGACATGGCCCAGCTGACACAGACCGTGGCCGAACTGGCCGAACAAAACACCCGGCTGGTGGAGGCGGTGGATGTGCTGCGCTGGCGCACCCGCTGGTTGGGCGCGGCCACGCTGGTGCTGTTGATCGGCGGGGTGGCGCTGGCCTTGTGGGGCCGTTGACGCCCCGCTGGGACACTCGGCCCCGTGCCGCCCCCTGCCGGCAGACTACGGCTCAGGGTGCCCGGGCCGGCTCCACACCGGGAACGGCCGACGGGGTGTGGTGCACCGGCCGGTCCAGCACCCGGTCGGCCAGCCCACCGCCCAGCCACATGCCCAGCAAGGCGAGCCAGGCGGTCACGGCGAAGATGGCGCCGCCCGTCATGCCGGCGCCCACCGCACAGCCCCCGGCAAGCATGGAGCCGAAGCCCATGAGCACCGCGCCCCCGATGTAGCGCGGCATGGTGTAGCCGCCGCCAAACCCTTCGAGCTTCCATTCGCGGCCCAGCAAGGCCCCGGCCAGCGAGCCGATGAAAACCCCGGGCATCAGGCCCAGCCCGAAAGTCCAGGGGCCGGACGCGTCGTGCAGCACGTGCATCAGCCATTCGGCCGACGGGCCGCTGAAGGTCAACCCCTGGATCTGCACCACCTCGAACGAGTGGGCCATGACCTGGTGGGTGGCGTACCAGCCGCCGGCCACCGTCAGCCCGGTGGCCATGCCGCCGAACCACTTCCAGAAACCCCAGCCGCTGCGTACCGCAAAAAACAGCGCCGCCGCCATCCAGACCAGCCCAAAGGCCAGGCCCACCGCTGGCCCGCCACCGAGCAGGGCCAGCAGGCTGCGCGAGGCCCCGCCGTCGACCACCCACCAGCCGGCCACGGCCTCGCGCCAGGGCGCCAGCACGCCGCCCAGCGAGGCCTGCGCCGCCACCGCGAACACCAGGCCCGACAGCAGCGCCCGCAGGTTGCCGTTGGCCGACAGCACCAGCAGGCGGCTGGCGCAGCCGCGCGTCATCACCATGCCGATGCCGAACAGCAGGCCCCCGACCAGCGCGCCGGACAGGCTGCCGCGCGCCGACAGTTGGCGTGCGGTGGACACGTCGAGGCCGCCGGCCAGCACCGCCCACTGCACCGCCACCACCGCGGTGGCAAACGCCAGCAGCCAGACCGCCAGCTTGTCGCCGAAGCGGCGGTGCCAGAACTCGATGACGGCCGCGCGCAGGCAGAACTTGGAACGCTGCCCGAAAAATCCGAAGCCCAACCCGAGCACCAGCCCGCAGCAGGCCAGCACCGCGGGTTCGCCCCACGCCTCGATCCAGCCGGTCCAGTCCATCGCAGCCCTCATTCATTCAAAAATAACCATTGAATGATATTTGGTGCGCGACCCCAAGGTTTGACCGACATCAAGGACCGGGCGGGCGCTCCACCTCCAGGGCCGCGTCGCAGCCCCGGCCGGCGGCGATCCAGCGGGCGACCCAGCGGCGCACGACGGGCAGGCGGCCGAGCGCCCCCAGCACCTCGACCGGCCGGCTGAGGGCACCACATTCGTAGCGCCCGGCCGGGTCGGCCCAGCGCAACGCCACGCAGGCCCCCCGGCGGCGGCGCGACAGCAGCATGCCCAACGGGCACGGTTCGGCCAGGCAGCACACGCCACACCCGTTGCACGGCGCTCCCCAAGCCGGTTTGGGCGGCGCCTCGGGGTGGATGTGGATGGTCTGTGGCACCGGAGGGGGTGGGAAGCCGGCCGTCAGACCCGGGCCAGGACCGGCCCCAGCGCCCGCCCGGTGTGCGTGCCCAGCCTCACCAGCGCCTCGGGCGGCGCAGCGGCCACGACGCGACCGCCGCCATCCCCGCCTTCGGGGCCCAGGTCGAGGATCCAGTCGGCTTCGGCGATCACGTCCAGGTCGTGCTCAATGACCACCACGCTGTGCCCGCCATCGACCAGGCGGTGCAGCACGCGGATGAGTTTGTCCACGTCGGCCATGTGCAAGCCCACGGTGGGTTCGTCCAGCACGTACAGGGTGTGCGGCGCCTTCTGGCCGCGCCGCCCCACCTCGTCGCGCACCTTGGTGAGTTCGGTGACGAGCTTGATGCGCTGCGCCTCGCCGCCGCTGAGCGTGGGCGAGGGCTGGCCGAGGGTGAGGTAGCCCAGCCCCACATCCTTCAGCAATTGCAGCGGGTAGGCGATGCCGGGCATGGACGCGAAGAAGTCCACGGCCTCGTCCACTTCCATGCGCAGCACGTCGCCAATGCTCTTGCCGCGCCAGGTGACGGCCAGCGTCTCGGGGTTGAAGCGCGCGCCGTGGCAGGCCTCGCAGGGCACTTTCACGTCGGGCAGGAAGCTCATCTCGATGGTGCGCATGCCCTGCCCTTCGCAGGTGGGGCAGCGACCGTCACCGGTGTTGAAGCTGAAGCGCCCCGGCGCGTAGCCGCGCGCCTTGGCTTCCAGCGTTTCGGCGTAGAGCTTGCGGATGGTGTCCCAGAAACCGATGTAGGTGGCCGGGCAGGAACGCGGCGTTTTGCCGATGGGGGTTTGGTCCACTTCCAGCACGCGCTGAATGGCCTCGCTGCCCACCACGCCTTCGCAGCCTTGCCATGGGGGGCGTTCGCCGGCGTGCCAGGCGTCGCGCCCGGCCTTGGTGGCCTGCATCTGCACGGCGGCGGCCACGTTGGTGAGCAGCACGTCGCGCGCGAAGGTGGACTTGCCGGAACCGCTGACGCCGGTGATCGCGACCAGGCGTTTCAGCGGCACCTGCGCGGTGACGTGTTGCAGGTTGTGGAGGCTGGCGTTTTTGACGCTGAGCCAAAGGGTGGGCTCGGGTGGCGTTTCGCTCGCTGACCTCGTGGCCTGAGAGGGCTTGCCCCCCGGTGCGTCAGTCGCAGGCTCCGATTCCTTACCGGGGGCCAAGCCCTCCCCGGCTGAAGGGGCGGAACTGAGCGCCACCGCATCTGCCATCACGAATCGCCGCGCCTGCAGCGGGTGCTTCATCGCATGCAGCAAATAGCGCCCCGTCTGCGAATCGGCGGCAGCCATCACATCGGCCACCGACCCTTCGGCGACCACGCGGCCACCCCGGACACCCGCACTGGGCCCGATGTCGATGACGTGGTCGGCGCGGCGGATGGTATCCTCGTCGTGCTCCACCACCACCAGGGTGTTGCCCTTGTCGCCCAGCTTGTGCAGGGCATTGAGCAGGATCTGGTTGTCGCGCGCGTGCAGGCCGATGGTGGGTTCGTCGAGCACGTAGCACACGCCTTGCAGGTTGGAGCCGAGCTGTGCCGCCAGGCGGATACGCTGCGCCTCGCCACCACTGAGGGTGGGCGCGCCACGGTCGAGCGTGAGGTAGCCCAGGCCCACTTCTTCCAGGAACTCCAGACGGCTCTGGATTTCGGGCAGCAGGTCGCGGGCAATGTCGGCCTCGCGCGTGGTGAGGCCTTGCACGGCAGACGAATCACCCTGCATGGCGCCCGCCACGGCGAGCGGTGCCTGTTGCAAGGCCTGCACCCACAGGCGCACGTCGCGCACGCTCAGTCGAGCCAGCGACGTGATGGTCTGCCCATGGAACTTGACGGCCCGCGCCGTGGCGTTGAGACGCGTACCGCCGCAACGGGTGCAGGGCTGGTCGGCCACGTCTTCCACCTCGGGCTCGGCAAAGCTCTGCTCGCGGCCTTTCTGGTCGTCGTCGCGCACGGAATCGTCGAACGCCTTGCGCTGCTCGCGCGTGAGCTGCACACCCGTGCCCACGCAGTCCGGGCACCAGCCGTGCTTGCTGTTGTACGAGAACAGGCGGGGGTCCAGCTCGGCATAGCTGGTGGAACACACCGGGCAGGCGCGCAGCGTGGAAAACACCTGCAGCCGCCCGATGCCCACCGTTGAGGCACCGCTGTCCAGTGCGACCTGCAAGCCGTCCAGGCCCGACAGCACGTGCACCACGCCCTTGCCGTGTTCCAGCGCGCGGGTCAGCAGCTGGCGCAGTTCGGCTTCGTGATCGAGGGCCACGTCCAGACTGCCCACAGGCAGTTCGATGGTGTGCTCCTTGAATCGGTCGATGCGTGGGAAGCCCTGCGTGGGCAGGAATTCGCCGTCCACCCGCAGATGCGTGTACCCGCGCGGGCGCGCCCAATCGGCCAGTTCGGTATAGACACCCTTGCGGTGGACCACCAGCGGCGCCAGCAGGCCGATGTGCTGGCCACGGAAGGCCGTCATCAGCTGCGCCAGGATGCTCTCGGGCGTTTGCGGCTGCACGGGGGTGTCGTCGTGCACGCAGTGCTGGGTGCCCAGCTTCACGTACAGCAGGCGCAGGAAGTGCCAGACCTCGGTGGTGGTGCCCACGGTGGACTTGCGCCCGCCGCGCGACAGCCGCTGCTCGATGGCCACGGTGGGTGGGATGCCATAGACCGCGTCCACCTCGGGCCGGCCGGCGGGCTGCACGATGCTGCGGGCGTAGGCGTTGAGGCTTTCGAGGTAGCGGCGCTGGCCTTCGTTGAACAGGATGTCGAACGCCAGCGTGGACTTGCCCGAGCCGCTGACGCCGGTGATGACGTTGAACTTGCCCCGGGGGATGTCGACCGACAGGCCCTTGAGGTTGTGTTCCTTGGCGTTGATGATGCGGATAGCATTGGTTGGTTTGTTGGCTGTTTCGTTCGCAGACCTCGCGGCTGGGAAGGGGGTACGCCCCGGCGCGTCAGTCGCAAGCTCCGATTCCTTGCCGGGGCGTACCCCCTCCCCAGCAGAAACGGGCGGTTGATCGAAAGCCAAACCCCTTGCAGGAACACGTGTCTCCACAGGCGCAGCGATCCCCGACGCCCCCGCCGGGGCGAGGGGTGTGCCGGGCGAGGAATCGGAACGTGTGACTGACGAGTCCGGCACACCCCTCGCCCCGGTGGCGCGCACCAACACGTCAGCAGCGGAGCCCTGAGGAGCCGCCCGATCCTCACCACGAACAGGCAGGTAATCCGTCACCCGTCCCTCCTGCGCCATGTACAGCTCACCCACTGCCTCGGCGTACTCGCGTAAAGCCAGTCCGGTGTAACTGGTGGGGTGCAACCGAACTTCCTCCGGCGTGCCTTCGGCCACCACCCGGCCGCCCTGGTCGCCGCCGTCCGGCCCCAGGTCAATCAGCCAGTCGCTCGCGCGGATCACGTCCAGGTTGTGTTCGATGACGATGAGCGAATGCCCCGCCTCCAGCAACTTGCGCAAGGCGCGCATGAGCTTGGCGATGTCGTCGAAATGCAAGCCCGTGGTCGGCTCGTCGAACAGGAACAGCATGCCCTTGGTGGCCAGGGGCTGACCAGACGCGGTGCGGCCCACCCGCCCTGCCCCTTTCGCGCCCTTGCCTTTCTTGCCCGCCTTGGCGGCCTCGGCCAGAAAACCCGCCAGCTTGAGCCGCTGCGCCTCGCCGCCACTGAGCGTGGGCACCGGCTGGCCCAGCTTCACGTATTCCAGGCCCACGTCCACAATGGGCTGCAGCGCCACGATGACCTCGCGGTCATGCGCGAACAGTTGCGCAGCCTCGCTCACCGTCAGGTCCAGCACGTGGGACACATTGAGCAGCCGGCCGCCGCGCTCGATGGTGATTTCCAGCACCTCGGGGCGGTAGCGCTGGCCGTTGCAGTCGGGGCAGCGCAGGTACACGTCGCTCAAGAACTGCATTTCCACGTGCTCGAAGCCCGAGCCACCGCAGGTGGGGCAGCGCCCGTCGCCGCTGTTGAAGCTGAACTTGGCCGCCGTGTAGCCGCGCTGCTGCGATTGCGGTGCGGTGGCAAACAGGTCGCGGATGGCGTCCCAAGCGCCGACGTAGCTCACCGGGTTGGAGCGCGCCGTCTTGCCGATGGGGGATTGGTCCACAAACACCACACCGCTGAGGTGGTCGGCCCCCAGCAGGCGGTCGTGCGCGCCGGGCGATTCGGTGGCCTGGCCGAAGTGGCGCATCAGCGCCGGGGCCAGCACGTCCTGGATGAGGGTGGACTTGCCCGAGCCGCTGACGCCCGTGACGGTGACCAGACGCTGCAGCGGGAATTCGACGTTGAGGTGGCGCAGGTTGTGTTCGCGCGCGCCCTCCAGCACCAGACGGGGCGTGGCGTCGGTGACCATGCGCTTGAAGCCGAAGCCCACCTGCTTGCGCCCGCCCAGGTAGGCGCCGGTGAGCGTGTCGGCCTCGCGCAGTTGCGCCACGGTGCCGTCGAACACGATGCTGCCGCCGCGCTCGCCGGGGCCGGGGCCCATGTCGATGACGCGGTCGGCCGCCAGCATGACGGCGGGGTCGTGCTCCACCACCACCAGGGTGTTGCCCGCGTTGCGCAGGCGCGCCATGGCCTGGTTGATGCGGTTCATGTCGCGCGGGTGCAGGCCGATGCTGGGCTCGTCCAGCACAAACAGGGTGTTGACCAGCGAGGTGCCCAGCGCGGTGGTGAGGTTGATGCGCTGCACCTCGCCGCCGCTGAGGGTGCGGCTTTGCCGGTCGAGCGTGAGGTAGCCGATGCCCACGTCGCACAGGTACTTGAGGCGGGTGGTGATTTCGTCGAACAACAGCTTGAGGGCTTGGGTTTCGCCGGCCGATGGGTGGGTGTTCGTTGTGCCTGGCTCGTGGTGTGTTGGGTGGGGCGACGAGGGTGCGGGGGGCTCCGCATACTGCGAGCAGAAATTGTCGCCCCCCGCACCCTCGCCGCCCTGCGTGGCGGCATCGGCACGCAGAGCATCAGCAACCTCGCTGGCACCCAATCCCGCTGAGGTGGAGGGGGTGTCGGGCACCGATTTTTGGCCGCGCAGCGGACGGTATGAGGTGCTCGGCATTCTCCCCACCTCAGCAGCGGGCGCCAACAAGCCGCCCGACCCATCGGCACACCCCGCCACCAACGCAAAAAACCGGCGCAGCCGCTCGATCGGCAACTGCATCAGGTCGTGCAGGCACAGGCCCGGCAGCGCCTCCAACTGTTCCCGCGTCCACTCCACCCCCACCGGCATGAAGCGCTGCGCAGGCGGCAGCACCGCGTCCGCCTGGGCCTTGGAACCCAGGCGCCACAGCAAACTCTCGGTCTTGAGGCGCGCGCCCGCGCACACCGGGCATTCGGTGTAGCTGCGGTACTTGGACAAGAGCACGCGGATGTGCATCTTGTAGGCCTTGCTCTCCAGGTACTCGAAGAAGCGGTACACGCCGTACCACTGCTGGTTCCACTTGCCGTTCCAGTTGGGCGAGCCATGGATGACCCAATGCTGCTGCGCCTCGCTCAGTTGCGACCACGGCGTGTCGCGCGGAATGCCGGCGGCCTCGGCGTGGCGCATCAGGTCGTCCTGGCACTCCTGCCAGGCAGGGGTCTGCATGGGCTTGATGGCGCCGCCGCGCAGGGTGAGCTTGTCGTTGGGGATGACCAAGCCCAGATCCACCCCGATGACGCGACCGAAACCGCGACAGGTGTCGCACGCGCCCACGGCGGAGTTGAACGAAAACAGGGACGGCAGCGGCTCGGCGTAGCGCAGGTCGCTCTCGGGGCAGTGCAGGCCGGTGGAGAACTTCCACAGTTCGGGTTCGGGCTCCACGCCATCGTCGCCCGCCGGGCGCAGGGCGTAGACGGTCAACCGCCCGCTGCCGCGCTTGAGGCCCAGTTCGATGGCTTCGATGACGCGGGCGCGTTCGGCGCCACTGAAGCGGAAGCGGTCGGCCACCACGTCGAGCACGCGCACCAGCCGCTCGGCGGTGGCGTCGGCCGGCAGGCGCTTGGCGCCTTTGGCCGCTTTGCCGGCTTTGGGGGCGCCGGCCTGGCCCGGGGCGCCCTCGCCCGCCGAGGCCACGGGGCGTGTCACCACGCGCTCGGCCTGCACCCGGGTGAAGCCGCTGGCGGCCAGCCACTGTTCGATGTCTTCGGGCGTGGCGCTGGCGGGCAGCTCCACCGGAAAGGTCACCACCAGGCGCGGGTCGCCCGCCGCCTCGGCGCGCTGGCGCAGTTCGTCGTAGATGGTGTCGGGCGAGTCGTGGCGCACGGGCCGCGCGGTGCGCCGGTCGAACAACTGGGCCGCGCGCGCGTAGAGCAGCTTGAGGTGGTCGTTCAGCTCGGTCATCGTGCCCACGGTGGAGCGCGACGAGCGCACCGGGTTGGTCTGGTCGATGGCGATGGCCGGGGGCACGCCCTCCACCTTGTCCACGGCGGGCTTGTCCATGCGGTCGAGGAACTGGCGCGCGTAGGCGCTGAAGGTCTCGACGTAGCGGCGCTGGCCTTCGGCGAACAGGGTGTCGAACACCAGGCTGGACTTGCCCGAGCCGCTGGGGCCGGTGACCACGGTCAGCTCGCCGGTGCGGATGTCCAGATCGACGTGCTTGAGGTTGTGCTGGCGTGCGCCACGGATGCGGATCAGGCCGGTGCCATCGGCCGGGGTGGCGGGAACGGCCGGTGCGGGCGGGTTCGGTGCCCCGGTGGCCTGCGGGCGGGCGGCGGGGAGGTCGGCGGGCGTGCGGGACTCGGACATGGTCGGCCTTCGGGGGTGAAGGCAAACATTCTAGGAACAAGCCGGCCGTGCCCGCGCGGCCGGGGCAATGCCCGAGCCCGGCATGTGGCCGCCCGCCCACGCCGGCCCCGGCCGGGTCACTTGGTGATGAGCACCGGCACCTTGGCGTGGGTCAGCACCTTCTGGGCCACGCTGCCCAGGATCAGCGCCTGCACGCCCTTGCGGCCGTGCGAGCCCATGACGATCAGGTCGCAGCCTTCGGCCTCGGCGGTTTCCAGGATGCCTTCGTAGGTCACGTTGCGCTCGATGGTGTCGCCGGCGAAAGCCACGCCGCGGGCGGCGCAGGCCTGGCGGATGTCGTCCAGCGACTTGCCCGCGGCGGCCTTGGCTTCGGCCAGGTAGGCCTGCAGGCCCACGGCGGACGCGTCGCCGATGCCGATGTAGGGGAAGGGGTCGATCACGTAGATGCCGACCACCTGGGCGCCGTGCTGCTGGGCCAGGTCGGCGGCGAATTCGGCGGCGTGGTGGGCCAGCTGGGAACCATCGGACGGCACCAGGATTTTCTTGAACATGCGCGACTCCTCTTGAAAGTTCATGGAACGGGGGGAATCCACATCTTAATCAAGGCGCCGGCGCGGCGGTCTGCGTATCTTCCACAGGGGTCACCCGGGCGGCACAGTACTTCACCTCGGCGATTTTGCCGACCGGGTCCAGCGCCGGGTTGGTGAGCAGGTTGGCCGCCGCCTCGACGTAGGCGAAAGGGATGAAGGCCACATCGGCGGGGATGCCGGCGTCGGCGCGCACCGGCAACTGGATGCGGCCGCGCCGGGTGCTGACCACCGCGGGCACCCCGGCCTGCAAGCCCAGGCGCGCGATGGTGCCGGGATGCAGGCTGACGGTCGGGTCGGATTCCAGCGCGTCCAACACCTTGCTGCGCCGCGTCATGCTGCCGGTGTGCCAGTGCTCCAGTTGCCGCCCGGTCACCAACACCATCGGGTACTCGGCGTCGGGCCGTTCGGCCGGTTCGCGCAGCTCGGCCGGCACCAGCCGGGCCTTGCCGGTGGGGGTGGGAAAGTGGTCGGTGAAGACGATGGGCTGGCCCGGGTCGTCCGGGGTGAGCACTGGGTGGGTGACGGCACCCTGCGCCAGCAGCCGCGGCCACGACAGGCCGGCGATGGAGTCCATCAGCGCGCGCATTTCCTCGTACACCCGGCCAATGCCAGATTCAGGCTCGGCGCCGCTGCCGTCGGGAGCGATGCCGTAGCTCCAACCCAAGCCCAGGCGCTGCGCCAGTTGTTCGGTGATCCAGGCGTCGGCCCGCGCCTCGCCGGGGCAGGCCACGGCTTTGCGGCCCAGTTGCACGGTGCGGTCGGTGTTGGTGACGGTGCCGGTCTTTTCCGGCCAGGCGCTGGCGGGCAGCACCACGTCGGCGAAGGCGGCGGTTTCGGTCAGGAAAATGTCTTGCACCACCAGGTGGTCGAGCCGGCTCAACGCTTCGCGCACGTGCTGGCTGTCGGGGTCGCTCATGGCGGGGTTTTCGCCCTGGATGAGCATGGCACGGATGCGGCCGTCGTACACCGCGTCGATGATCTCCACCACCGTCAGGCCGGGTTGGTCGTCCAGGTCGCCCGGGGGCAGGCCCCACAGGGTTTCGGCGCGGGCGCGAGCGGCGGGCTCGGCCACGCGGTGGTAGTCGGGCAACACCAGCGGGATCAGGCCGGCGTCGCTGGCGCCCTGCACGTTGTTCTGGCCGCGCAGCGGGTGCAGGCCGGTGCCGGGGCGGCCGATCTGCCCGGTCACCATCGCCAGCGCGATCAGACAGCGCGCGTTGTCGGTGCCGTAGGTGTGCTGGCTCACGCCCATGCCCCACAAAATCATGCTGGCGCGGCTGGTGGCGTAGGCGCGCGCCACTTCACGGATGGTAGCCGCGTCGATGCCGCACACCGGCGCCATGGCTTCGGGACTGAAGTCGGTGTGGCCGTCGGTCAGGTGGGTTTTCAGGCGGTCGAAATCCAGCGTGCGCTCGGCGATGAAGGCGGGGTTCGTCAACCCTTCGCTGACGATGACGTGCAGCATGGCGTTGAGCAGCGCCACGTCGCTGCCCGGGCGGAAGGGCAGCGTGCGCCAGGCCTGGCGCGACAGCTCGGTGCGGCGCGGGTCGGCCAGCACCAGCTTCGTGCCGCGCTGCACCGCGTTCTTGATCCAGCTCGCGCCCACCGGGTGGTTCTGCGCCGGGTTGGCGCCGATGACGAGCACGAAGTCCGCGTGGGCCACGTCGCGCAGCGGGTTGCTGACCGCGCCGGAGCCGATACCCTCCATCAGCGCCGCCACGCTGGAGGCGTGACACAGGCGGGTGCAGTGGTCCACGTTGTGGGTGTGGAAGGCGGTGCGGATCAGCTTCTGGAACAGGTAGGCCTCTTCGTTGGTGCCCTTGGCCGAGCCGAAACCGGCCACGGCGGCGCCCCGGCCTTTGACCGGCTGGGCCTCGCGCGCCCGGCGCAGCCCGGCGGCGGCCAGGTCCAGGGCCTCGTCCCAGGTGGCTTCGCGGAACTGGGCGCGCAGCGTGGCCTGGTCGGTGCGGCCGTCCGGCCCCTGGGTGAGGATGGACGGGTCCTTGGGCGCGTCGGCACGGCGCACCAGCGGGCGCGTCAGGCGCTGCGGGCTGTGCACGTAGTCGAAACCGAAGCGGCCCTTCACGCACAGCCGGCCTTCGTTGGCCGGGCCTTGTGCGCCCTCCACGTGGTCGATGCGGCCATCCTTCACGTGGTAGGTGAGCTGGCAGCCGACGCCGCAGTAGGGGCAGACCGAATCCACCGTGGCGTCGGCCGCGCGGGCGTAGGCGCCGTTGGCGGGCGCGATGGCACCGGTGGGGCAGGCCTGCACGCATTCGCCACAGGCCACGCAGGTGCTCTGGCCCATGGGGTCGCCCTGGTCGAACACGACCTGCACCTGGCCACCCCGGAAGGACAGGCCCAGCACGTCGTTGCCCTGGATGTCGCGGCAGGCGCGCACGCAGCGGGTGCACTGGATGCAGGCGTCCAAGTTCACCGCCATGGCGGGGTGGGAGGCGTCGGTGCCACGTGCCTGCGCCGCGGCCTGGGACGGGCCGCGCGCGGCGAAGCGGTCGCTGCGGGCGCCGGTGCGTTCGGTCCAGCGGGCCAGTTCGCTGTCGCGCTTCAGACGGGTGGTGTCGGGCGCGTCGGCGTTGAGCAATTCCAGCACCGTGCGCTGCGCAGCCTGCACGCGGGGCGTGTCGGTGCGCACCGCCATGCCGGGCTGGGGCGCGCGGCAACACGAGGCCGCCAGCACGCGCTCACCGGCCACCTCCACCACACAGGCGCGGCAGTTGCCAGCGCTGGGCAGACCGGGCTTGTGGCACAGGTGCGGAATGTCCACGCCCACGCGCTGCGCCACCTGCCACAGCGTTTCGCCGGGGGCGGCCTGGGCCGGCTGGCCGTTCAGGGTGAAGTCGATCACCGGCAGGTCTTGCGCGCTCATGCCTGCACCTCCTGCGGGAAGAACCGCAACACGCTGTCAAAAGGATTGGGCGCGGCCTGGCCCAGGCCGCAGATGGACGCGTCGCGCATGACCTGCGACAACTCGGTCAGCCGTTCGGCGTCCCAGCCGGGCGCCTGCATCAGCGCCACGGCCTGGGTGGTGCCGGCGCGGCAGGGGGTGCACTGGCCGCACGATTCGTGCTCGAAAAACTGCATGAGGTTCACCGCGGCATCGCGGGCGCGGTCGTGCTGGCCCAGCACCACCACCGCCATGGAGCCAACGAAGGCGCCGTGCTCGGCCAGGGTGTCGAAGTCCAGCGGCACATCGGCCAGCGCGGCCGGCAAAATGCCACCCGAGGCCCCGCCCGGCAAGTAGCCGTAGAGCGTGTGCCCCGGCGCCATGCCACCGGCGTACTCGTTGACCAGTTCGTTCAGGGTGATGCCGGCCGGCGCCAGGACCACCCCGGGCTTGACCACCCGGCCCGACACGCTGAAGCGCCGCCAGCCGCTGCGCCCACGCCGGCCCACCGCCGCCCAGGCTGGGCCGCCTTTTTCCAGAATCTCCGGCAGCCACCACAGCGATTCCACGTTGTGCGCCAGCGTGGGCCGGCCGAACACCCCCACCTGCGCCACGATGGGCGGGCGCAACCGGGGCATGCCGCGCTTGCCTTCGAGCGATTCGATCAACGCCGATTCCTCACCGCAGATGTAGGCGCCGGCGCCGCGCCGAAGTTCGACCTCGGGGAATTCGATGGCGGGGTATTCGCGCCGCCACACCTCGCTCAGGCCGCGCAGGTGCAGCAATTCTTCCTGCAGCAGGGCACGCACGTCGTGGTATTCGTCGCGCAGGTAGAGCCACACCTTTTGCGCGCCCACGAACCAGGCCGCGATCAGCATGCCTTCCAGGGCGCGGCGCGGCGCGGTGGACAGCACCTGCCAGTCCTTGAAGGTGCCGACCTCGCCTTCGTCGATGTTGACGACCATGTAGCGCGGGCCGGGCTGGGCGCGCACCGTCTCCCATTTGCGCCAGGCCGGGAAACCGGCGCCACCCAGGCCGCGCAGCCCGGAGGCCTTGAGTTCGGCCAGCACCGCCTCGGGCGACCAGTCGCCGGCCATGACGCGGCGCCACTGGGCGTAGTCATCCCCGGTCAGCGGAGCGCCGCTGGCAGGCAAGGGGCGCGGGCCGGTGTCCTGCGCGGCCAGCACCGCCTGCACGCCGTCCACCGTGGCCTCGGGCAGTTGCCGTTGGCCCACGCTGGCGGCCGGTGCGCGGTGGCATTGGCCCACGCACGGGGCCTCGACCACGCGCACGCGGCCGTCCTGGGCCAAACGCTGTTGCAGAGCGGCCAACAGCGATGCCGCACCCGCCATCTGGCACGACAGGCTGGTGCAGACGCGCACCGTGGTGGCCGGCAATTCGGCCCCGTCGTCCACCACGTCGAAGTGGTGGTAGAAGGTCGCCACCTCGTACACCTCCACCTGGCTCAGGCGCAGGCGCTCGGCCAGCGCCGCCAGGCGCCCCCGGCGCAGGCCGCCTTCGGCGTCTTGCAGGCGGTGCAGGTGCTCGATCAACAGGTCGGCGCGCGGCGCCAGCCCGGCGCACAGGACCGCCACGCGGTCGCGGTCCTCGGGCTGCACCTGGCGGCCTTTGGGCGTGGCGCGCGGACGCCGGGCCTCCGATTGGATGGGGATGACCCGGCCCAGGGGCGCAGAGGACAGGGAGGACAGGGGGACAGGCGTGGGAGACTCCATGCCCCCAGCGTAGCAGCAAGCCGGCCGCACAATATGCAACCAGGAACATAATCAAACCCGTCCATGTTGCAGATCCACCTCCAACCCCGCTGGCAGTTCGGCGACGGCGCGGCGCCCCCACTGGACGCGAGCCGGCTGCTGGCCCTGCTGGCGGCCATTGCCCACAGCGGCAGCATCGCGCAGGCCGCGCGCGACAACGACTTGTCCTACCGGCACGCCTGGGGGCTGGTGCAGCAGGCCGAACGTTTGCTGGGCCAGGCGCTGCTGGAACGCGGCCGGGGCCGGGGTTCGCGCCTGACCGAGGCGGGCGAACGGCTGGTGTGGTTGGACGCGCGCATCGCCGCCCGGCTGCAACCGCTGCTGGCGTCGCTGGCGTCGGAACTGGCGGGCGAACTGGGGCGTTGGACGCCCGAAGCGCTGCCCCCCGCCCGGCTGCACGCCAGCCACGGCTTCGCGGTGGCCGCGCTGCACGAGCGCTTGCAACAGCGCGGGCTGGCGGTGGACATCCGCTACCGCAGCAGCCTGGAAGCGGTGGCGGCGCTGGCCCGCGGCGATTGCGAACTGGCCGGCTTCCACGTGCCGCTGGGCCGCTTCGAACGCGCCGCCGCCCAGCGCTACCGCGAATGGCTGCACCCCGGCGACCACGCGCTGGTGCAACTGGCGGTGCGCACCCAGGGGCTGTTCATGGCGGCGGGCAACCCGCTGGGGGTGCGGGGCTTCAGCGACCTGGCCCGGCCCGAATTGCGCTTCGTCAACCGCCCGGCCGGTTCCGGCACGCGCATGCTGACCGACCTGATGCTGGCCGATCTGGACCTGCCCACGGAGCAAATCAACGGCTACCGCACCACCGAACTGACCCACGCCGCCGTGGCCGCTTTCGTGGCCAGCGGCATGGCCGACGTGGGCCTGGGCGTGCAAACCGCGGCGCACCGTTTCGGGCTGCACTTCATCCCGTTGTTGAAGGAGCGCTACTTTTTTGCGGTGCACCGCCGGCACCTGCACGGGCCCCGGTTGCAAGCGATTCTGCAGGTGCTGCAGACCCCGGCGTTTCGCGCGCAGGTGGCAGGCCTGACGGGTTACGACGCCAGCCAGACCGGCCGGGTGCTGGGGGTGGACGAGGTGCTGGGCGGCTGACCCGGCCACGGCGTGGCGCCGCGCGGTCCGGGCACGCCCGGGAACAGCGACCGTCAGGCCGGCACCAGGCCCGCCGCGCGCTGGCGCGCTTCCACGTCGGCCCAGATGGCGAGCTTGCCGGCGTCGTCGCTTTTGCTCCAGGCGCGGATTTCGTCGATGCTGCGCCAGCAGCCTTCGCACCAGCCGCTGGTGGGCGACATGCGGCACACGTTCACGCAGGGCGAGGGCACGGTGTGCCCCGGCTTGCAGACGGCGGTGGCCAGGGCCACGAAGGGGCGGACGGGAACGGTGGGGTCAGACATGGGCCGCACTCTAGCGCAGCGTCACGTCGGCCACCGGCGCGCCGGTCAAAGCCCCCAGGTCCTGCGGTGACAGGCGGAACACGCCGTGCGGGTGGCCGGCCGCCGCCCACACCACCTCGAAGCGGAACAGCTCTTCGTCGATCAGCGTCACCGGCGCCTCGGCGTGCGCCACCGGCGACACGCCGCCTATCGAAAACCCGGTCTTGGCCTTGACGAACTCGGCGTCGGCCCGGCCCAGCTTCTGGCCCTCGGCGCAGACCAGGGCCTGCACCTTTTTCTCATCCACGCGCCGGTCGCCGCTGGTGACGACCAGCACCGCCGCCTCGTCGGGCTTGCGCTTGAAGACGATGCTTTTGGCGATCTGCCCCAACGCCACGCCCAGGGCGTCGGCGGCCTGCTGCGCGGTGCGCGCGGCGTCGTCCAGCATCACCGGTTCGTGGGGGTGGCCCAGTTCGGCCAGCACGGCCATGACGCTCTGCACGCCTTCGGGCAAGGGTTTCAATTCGGCTCCACACATGGCCACGGATTATCGGTGCTGCGGTGGGTGCCGCCGGGTCAGGCGGCGCGCTTGGCCAGCAAGGCCCGCGCCACGCGCGACCCGCTGGGCCGGCCCAGGTGCTGGCTGATGAAGGCGCCCGCGTCCACCAGCGCGTCCAGATCGATGCCGGTGTGAATGCCCAGGCCTTGCAGCAGGTACACCACGTCCTCGGTCGCCACGTTGCCGGTGGCGCCCTTGGCGTAGGGGCAGCCCCCCAAGCCAGCCACCGACGACTGGAAATTCCACACCCCCATTTGCAACGCCGCCAGCGTGTTGCTGAGCGCCTGGCCGTAGGTGTCGTGAAAGTGGCCGCTGATGGCGTCGAGGCCGTAGTGCTGCGCCGTGGCCTCGATGGCACGCTGGACCTTGAGCGGCGTACCCACGCCGATGGTGTCGGCCACGTCCACCCGCTGCACGCCGATGTCTTTCATCAGCCTGGCCAACATGCCCACACGCTCGGGCGCGATATCGCCCTCGTACGGGCAACCCACGGTGCAGCTCATGGCGCCGCGCACGGCGATGCCGGCCTGCAGGGCCGCTGCCACCACCGGGGCAAAACGCTCGATGCTTTCGGCAATGCTGCAGTTGATGTTCTTCTGGCTGAAGGCCTCGCTGGCGGCGCCAAACACCACGATTTCGTCCGGCCGGTCCAGCACAGCCGCTTCAAAGCCCTTGAGGTTGGGCGTGAGCACCGAGTAGCGCACACCGGGCTGGCGGCGGATGCCGGCCATGACCTCGTGGTTGTCGGCCATCTGCGGCACCCACTTGGGGCTGACGTAGCTGGTGACTTCGATTTCGGTCAAGCCCGCGGCCTGCAGGCGGTGCACCAGTTCGATTTTGACGGCGGCCGGCACCGGCTGCTTTTCGTTCTGCAGGCCGTCGCGCGGGCCCACGTCGATGAGGCGCACGCGGGCGGGGTATTGGGCAGTGGACATGGCTTGAAATCGGGTGAAAAGGGGTCAGTAACCGCGCTGGGGGTCCACCACCCCGGCGATGGGTTCGCCGCGCTGCAGCGCGCGCAGCTTGCCGGCGATCTGGGCGATGCTTTCGTCGCGCAGGGTGCGGGCCGCGGTGTGGGGCGTGACGGTGACGCGGGGGTGGTGCCAGAACGGGTGTTCGGGCGGCAGCGGTTCGGTGCGGGACACGTCCAGCGTGGCGCCGGCCAGGTGGCCGCGGTCGAGCAGGGCCAGCAGGTCGTCGTCCACCAGGTGGGCGCCGCGCGCCACGTTGATGACGTGGGCCCCCGGGCGCAAGCGCCCCAGCGTGTCGCGGTTGAGGAGGTTTTCGGTCTCGAGCGTGAGCGGCAACAGGTTGACCAGCACCTGGGTGCCGGCCAGAAAGTCGTGCAGGCCGTCTGGGCCGTGGTGGCAGCGCACCCCGTCCAGGGCCTTGGGGCCGCGGCTCCAGCCCAGCACCGGGAACTCGAAGGCCCGCAGCGCCTGCGCCGCGCGCGACCCCAGCACGCCCAGGCCCAGCAGGCCGACGCTGAAATCCTCGCGCCGGCGCGGCTTGCGAAAGGCCCAGCGGGCCTCGCGCTGGGCGGCGTCGTACTGCTCGAATTCGCGGAAGTGGCGGATGACGGCGTGGCACACGTACTCGGCCATTTGCACCGCCATGCCGGCGTCGTCCAGCCGCACCACCTGCAGCCCAGGGGGCAGGCGGAGCTTGAGCAGGCCGTCCACCCCGGCGCCGATGTTGAACAGCGTCTGCAGCCGGGTCTGCTCGTCGATGAAGGCCTGGGGCGGCGCCCAGACGATGGCGTGGTCGGCCAGGGGCGCGCCGGGTGCCCAGAGCGACACCTCGGCCTCGGGCAAGGCGGCGCGCAGGCCGGCCAGCCAGGGCTCGGCGGCGGTGTGGGTGCAGCAGAACGTGAGTTGCATGGTGCGTGGGACGGATGACGACAGGCCCCTACCCTACACGACGCGGCCCCGGGCCGCCGCCGTGCGGGTGACCGCCGGCCGCCCGGCCCGGCGGGCTCAGGCGGCGCTCAGCTTGAGCAGCTCGGCGCCCTCGGCCACCTGGTCGCCAGGAGCGTACAGCAGCTCGGCCACGGTGCCGTCCAGCGGCGCGGCGATGGTGTGCTCCATCTTCATCGCCTCCATCACCGCCAGCGGCTGGCCCTTCTTCACCGCGTCACCGGCCTGCACGGCAAACGACACCACCTTGCCCGGCATGGGCGCGGTCAGGCGGCCGCCCTCGGCCGCCGTGTCGCCGGCGTGGGCCAGCAGGTCCACCTCCACCACCTGGCGCGCGCCGCGCGGGGTGAACACGTGGGCGCGCTCGCCCTGCAGGTAGACGGTGGCGCGGGTGCGGTCGCCGGCAAAGGCCACGTCCAGCGTCCAGGCGCTCCAGTCGCTGGGGGCGGCCTCCAGGGTGGCGTGGGCCGGCGCGCCCGGGCGGACCCGAAAATCCAGCAGCCCCGCCACGGCCGCCCCGCCCTCGCCCACCGTCAGGCGCAGGCCGCCGTCGTGCAGGTAGGCCAGCGTGGCGGGGAGGTGCGCATCGCCGTCCTCGAACGCGAACCGCCGGGTGAACACGCCGTGGCTGCGCCAGCCGTCGGTGTGGCTGAAGGGGTCGGCACCTTCGCTGGCGCGTTCCTGCACCAGGGTCTGCGCCACGGCAGCGGCGACGGCCAGCGGCAGGCTCACCGGCTGCTGGTCGAACAGCACCGCCTGCTCGCGGGGGATGAGCGCCGTGTCCAGTTGGGCACTGGCGAACGACGCGCTGCGCACCACATGGCGCAGGAACTGCACGTTGGTGGCCAGGCCCACGATGTGGGTCTGGCTCAAGGCCTCGTCCAGCCGGGCCAGGGCCTGTTCGCGGGTGTCGCCGTGCACGATCAGCTTGGCCACCATGGAGTCGTAAAACGGGCTGATGGTGTCGCCTTCGCGCACGCCGTCGTCCACGCGCACGTCGGCCCGGGCAAAGCTGCTGTGTGCGGGCTTGCGGTACACGTGGAGCGTGCCGGTGGCGGGCAGGAACTGGTTGTCGGGGTTTTCGGCGCAGAGGCGGGCCTCGATGGCGTGGCCGTGGATGCGCAGGTCTTCCTGCTTCAGCGGCAGGGGCTCGCCGGACGCCACGCGCAACTGCCACTCCACCAGGTCCAGCCCGGTGATGGCTTCGGTGACCGGGTGCTCCACCTGCAGGCGGGTGTTCATCTCCATGAAGTAGAACTTCATCTGCTCGGGGTGGTCGTAGCCCCCCGGCTGCTCCACGATGAACTCCACCGTGCCGGCGCCCACGTAGTTCACCGCGCGGGCGGCGGCCACGGCGGCCTCGCCCATGCGGGCGCGCAGCTCGGCCGTCATGCCGGGGGCGGGCGCTTCTTCCAGCACCTTCTGGTGGCGGCGCTGCACCGAGCAGTCGCGCTCGAACAGGTACACGCAGTTGCCGTGGGTGTCGCCAAACACCTGGATTTCGATGTGGCGCGGGCGCTGCACGTATTTTTCGATCAGCACCGCGTCGTCGCCAAAGCTGTTGATGGCCTCGCGCTTGCAACTGGCCAGCGCGGCGGCGAAGTCTTCGGACTGGTCCACCGCGCGCATGCCCTTGCCGCCACCGCCGGCGCTGGCCTTGATGAGCACGGGGTAGCCGATGCGGTCGGCCTCGGCCTGCAGCAGCGCCGGATCCTGGTTGGCGCCGTGGTAGCCCGGCACCAGCGGCACCTGGGCCTGTTCCATCAGCCGCTTGGATTCGGCCTTCAGCCCCATGGCGTTGATGGCCGACGCCGGCGGGCCGATGAACACCAACCCAGCCGCCGCGCAGGCGTTGGCGAAGTCTTCGTTCTCGCTCAAAAAGCCGTAGCCGGGGTGGATGGCCTCGGCCCCGGTGGCCTTCGCCGCGTCCAGAATCGCCTCCCAGCGCAGGTAGCTCTCTTTGGGCGCGCTGCCACCGATGTGCACCGCCTCGTCACACGCGGCCACGTGCTTGGCACGGGCGTCGGCATCGGAATACACGGCCACGGTTTTCACGCCCAGGCGCTGGGCGGTGGCGGCGACACGGCAGGCGATTTCGCCGCGGTTGGCAATGAGGATTTTTTTAAACATGCTGTGTCTCCGCGTCGAAATCGCCTCGTTCTGCTCCGCAGAACTGGCCGTTTAGCTTCGCTGCTGCGCCGCTGCGCGGCTGGTCGCCGCGGTTGGCAATCAAAATCTTTTTAAACATCGTTCAGTTCCTCAGCCCAACCAGTTCGGTTTGCGTTTTTGCAGGAAGGACTGCACGCCCTCTTTGCCTTCGGCGCTGGCGCGGATGTCGGCAATGCCTTGCACCGTGCGGTCGATCAGCGCGGCGTCGATGTCGCGCTCGGCCACGTCCTGCACCAGTTGCTTGCAGGCGCGCACGGCAGCGGGGCCGGCGCTGGTGAGCGCTTTCACCCATTCGTCCACCTGGGCGTCGAGCTGCTCGGCCGGCACCACCTCGTGCACGAAGCCGATGCGCTGCGCCTCGGCGGCGCTGAAGCGTTCGGCGGTGAGGAAGTAGCGGTGCGCGGCGCGCGCGCCCATGGCCCGCGCCACGTAGGGGCCGATGGTGGCGGGGATCAGGCCCAGCTTCACCTCGCTCAGGCAATAGCCGGCCGTGTCCACGCTCACCGCCATGTCGCAACAGGCCACCAGGCCCATGCCGCCAGCGTACACATCGCCCTGCACCCGGGCCACGGTCGGCTTGGGGCAGGTGTAGATCACGCGCAGCATGTCGGCCAGGGCGCCGACGTCGGCCACGTTTTGTTCGCGGCTGTAATCGGCCATGCGGCGCATCCAGTTCAAATCGGCGCCGGCGCAGAAAGCCGGGCCTTCGGCGGCCAGCACGATGGCGCGCACGTCGTCGCGCTGGCCCAG